>DUPD01000033.1 GCA_012838505.1 Bacilli bacterium
ATCAAATCACAGCGAAATTGGAAGTGCCAATATCAGTAGATCAAGCCTATTTATTTGAGGTGATCTCAACAGGTGAACTTCCTCAATTAAGTGTTGTATCACAATCAATGTCAAATGTGTCAATAGCCGAACAAATCCAGCTTATTTTAGCAAAATTAAATCTAAGTCCTACGCTAGAAAAACGCCAATTTGTTCAAGAATTGTTGACAAATGAGATTCCCGTGCGCCAGACGGACCTAAAACAAGCTTTAGAAATATTTAAAAATAATCAAACACAAGAAACTAAGGAATTATTGCTTCATCTATTAAAAAGGCAATTTCCTGTCTCTGAGTTGACGTTAAATGCAGTTAAAGCTGTCCGATCAAACCAACCGCTCAACAACCAAATGATTGAGCTTTACCAAGCGATTGAACAGCAACCAAGCTCAACTGTTACATCGAACCAATTGCTAGATCAGTTAGCTCAATTGATTAACAACGATTCGATTACTGGTCAGCCAATTCCCTTGACAGATCAAGAAATGCAATCTTTAAGTAGCATGCTCCAACAATCGAATATCACTGGAACCGATGGAAGTGGGGCACTACAAGCAAATGAATTAATTGAGTCAGCAACGATTGGCAATCAACCAACTGAATTGAATTTGACAACGGATTCGATTGTAAATCGGATGGAGGCACAACTCGCTCTAACAGATAAACAATTGTTTCAATTTAAAAAAGTCTTAACACAAATTCAGCATCAAGCTCAATTTCCATCACCTAGATCAATCGAGCAACTCGAAATGTTATTAAAAAATACGACTGTCACTCATAAATTGATTCAACATCTACCGAGTCAAGCTGTTGAATCATTAGAAAATTTTATTAGCCAACCGAATCAAGCTAATTTAACTGAATGGATTGAACCATTAACAAACTTAATTAATCTGCAGCTTCCTAGTGAAAACAAAGACCAGATCTATAATTTATTAACCCGACTGGATCGAGCAAACCCAGACATGTTTCCAATTAAAGATCAATTTATCATTCATCTGAAAAATTATTTATTAAACACTGGACTAGACTATGAATATCAGATCGCAAATGAAGATCAACAAGGAACTAATCAAACTGGATCACTGAAACAGTTGATTTTACAATCATTTACTGATCAATCTGTTGGTGGCAGAGAGGCAGAGCAACTGCTAAATCATTTAACCGGACAACAGTTAACTATGATTAATGAAACAGCAAACTTTCTTCATTTATCAACATCGATACCAGGATTATTTGGTCAAGAAGATATTGAGATTGAGTTTTATAGCCGCAAAGATGAGAGTGAAAGAATTGACTCTGATTATTGTCGGATTGCTTTTTACCTAGAATTGGATCAATTAAAGACAACAATGATTGATATGAATGTTCAAAATCGAGTTGTCCATTTAACTGTCTATAACGATCAAGATTTATCAGATCTACTCAATCAATTTAAACCACTACTTAAGCAGGGATTAGCACGATTTAACTATCACTTATCGACAACGAGTTACAAACCATTCCCTGATAAACGAACGGATTTTGCAGTTAAACCTGAATCACAAGCAACATCGATCCAGTCAAGTCGTTGGGATGTGAGAATATGAATCGAGATACTGAACTAAAAAAGGCAATTGCACTTCAATATGATCAAGAAAAAAATCAAGCCCCAGTTGTTACTGCTAAAGGGCAGGGATATATTGCAGAGGAAATTTTAAAGCGGGCAAAAGCGGCCAATGTGCCAATCCAAGAAGATAAGAGCCTTGTCGAGCTCCTAGCACAATTAAATATTAACGACCGCATTCCAGAAGAACTCTATCAAGCTGTTGCCGAGGTATTCGCATATATCTATCAAATTGATTTAGAGCAAAAGAAAATCATAAAAAAATAAAGGAATTTTGCACATCTCTGTAGAAATAGTAATAGACGTACAGTTTTAGCTTACGACTGTACGTCCATTACTAATCATTTAAAAGGAGTGTATCACTTGAATTTGTCACGACTACGTCTAATTTATTTAGCCCAATCCCCTCTAGTTACAAGATCCTTTTTACAAAAACTCACCAACGAAGACCCTGATTGCTCTAAAATTTATGATTGTTCATCAAAAGAGCTAGTCGATCATTATCAGTTCAGTAATAAAAAAGCTGAGCAACTCTATCATTACATCCAACAGTTCGATTCAAACCACCCGATCTTAAAAAAACTACGACAGTTTAAAATCTGGACAATCCACGATCAGGACTTTCCTCCATATTTAAAATACATTCCAGATCCACCAATCATTTTATATGGACTAGGACGGTCTGATTACTTAACGCATTCGCCAGCACTTGCTGTTGTTGGAACGAGAAGGCCATCAAAAGATGCTAAAAAGCATATGTATCAATTGTTAAAACCACTAGTTGATCGTGACTGGTTATTCGTGAGTGGCATGGCTAATGGAATTGATGGTTATGCCCATCGTATAGCCGATTATTATGGTGGAAAAACAATTGCCGTCATCGCAGGCGGTTTAAGCCACCCTTATCCACCTGAGCACCTCGATTTATTCCAGCGATTAACTGATAAACATCTCGTTATTTCCGAATATCCACCACATGTAAGACCTGAGCGTTATCATTTTCCTGAACGTAATCGGATCATCAGCGGGTTGGCTTTTGCAACCCTCGTTTTTGAAGCGCAAGAAAGAAGTGGTTCACTAATTACTGCCGATCAAGCACTAGAACAAGGCCGAGAAGTGATGGCAGTACCCCATTCAATTAGTCTCGAACAAGCAAAAGGTTGTCATTCTTTGATCCAAAATGGTGCGAAATTAGTACAAAATACCTATGATATTTTACAAGAATGGGAAGAATCAAAACTGAATTGGCAACAAATATGAGCAATATTGCATGGAAATTGATAAAAAACAACCGGTGTAATTATAGAAAATTTGACAAAACAATAGAAAGTATTTAATAATAGTAAAAGTTTATTTAATTCATTTTGGATAAATTATAGTTGATCCCTTGGGAGGGAAATTCATGTCAGATTATTTAGTGATCGTTGAGTCGCCTGCAAAAGCCAAAACAATTGAACGCTACCTCGGAAAAAAATATACCGTTAAAGCTTCGATGGGACATGTGCGTGACTTACCAAAAAGTAAAATGGGTATCGATTTTGAAAATGACTATCAGCCGAATTATATAACAATTAGGGGTAAAGGCCCTGTATTAAAAGAGTTAAAAACTGCAGCAAAAAAAGCTAAGAAAATATATTTAGCAGCTGACCCGGATCGCGAAGGTGAGGCGATTGCTTGGCATTTAGCTCACAATTTAAATGTTGATCCAGATTCTGAGTGTCGAGTTGTGTTTAATGAAATCACCAAAGAAGCAGTCAAGGATTCATTTAAATCACCGAGATCGATTAATATGGATCTTGTTGATGCACAACAAGGGCGCCGTATTTTAGACCGCTTAGTAGGTTATAACATCAGTCCATTATTATGGAAAAAAGTTAAAAAGGGTTTAAGCGCTGGTCGGGTTCAATCCGTTGCAGTCAAGATGATTATTGATCGTGAAAATGAAATTAAAAAATTTAAACCAGAAGAGTACTGGTCAATTATCGGAAACTTTTTATCCAATGATGAACCATTTGAAGGTTATTTTTATCGTTTAAATGGTAAGAAATACGACTTACCAAATCAGGAGGCCGTTGATCAGATTTTGAAGCGTATTCCTGAGAAACAATTTACTGTAACTAATGTTACGAAAAAGGAACGCAAAAGAAATCCAGCTGTGCCGTTTACAACATCTTCATTACAGCAAGAAGCTGCTCGGAAGTTAAACTTCAGAGCACGAAAAACGATGATGATTGCACAGCAATTATATGAAGGAATTGATCTAGGCAGAAAAGAAGGCGGTATTACGGGTCTGATTACGTATATGCGTACAGATTCAACTCGAATTTCAGAAACTGCACGTGTAGAAGGACGAGACTTTATCACTGAACAATATGGTTCCGAATACCTTGGCATCAAGCAAAAGACCAAAAACCAACAACAAGCTCAAGATGCACACGAAGCGGTTCGTCCAACGTCTGCTTTCCGTGAACCGAGTAAGGTAAAAGATAAACTATCAAGGGATCAATACCGTCTTTATAAACTAATTTGGGATCGGTTTATTGCTAGCCTGATGGCGCCAGCAATTATGGATACGATGACCGTCCAATTAGAGCAAAATGATGTCCAATTCCGTGCAACAGGCTCTAAAATAAAGTTCAAAGGGTTTATGAAGATTTATATTGAAGGTAATGATGACAACGTCAAAGAAGAACACAAACTTCTTCCTGCGCTTGAAGAAGGAATGGTCGTTGATGTTGATAAAATTGTTCCTAATCAGCATTTTACGCAACCGCCACCAAGATATACAGAAGCACGATTAGTGAAAACGATGGAGGAAAACGGCATCGGACGCCCGTCGACTTATGCACCAACGTTAGACACAATTCAACGACGTGGTTACGTGACGTTAGATAATAAACGTTTTGTACCAACAGAGCTTGGCGAAATTGTGATCAACATGATTATCGAATTTTTCCCTAAAATTATTGATATTGACTTTACAGCTAAAATGGAAACTGATCTTGACCAAATTGAAGCTGGTGAAAGTAACTGGGTCACAGTCATCGATAATTTCTATCAAGATTTTGAGAAGAAATTAAAAATTGCAGAAAAAGAAATGGAAAATGTCGAGATTAAAGATGAACCAGCGGGTGAGGACTGTGAGAAATGTGGTAACCCAATGGTGATTAAAATGGGCCGTTACGGTAAATTTATGGCCTGTTCAAACTTCCCTGACTGTCGAAATACAAAGGCGATCTTAAAGGAAATTGGCGTTACTTGCCCGAAATGTAAGCAGGGTCAAGTCGTTGAGCGTAAATCGAAGAAAAGACGGATATTCTATGGATGTGACCAATATCCCGAATGTGATTTTATCTCTTGGGATAAGCCAGTTGCTCGTAACTGTCCAAACTGTACTGAGCAATTAGTCGAGAAGAAATCAAAACAAGGTGTAACCGTACAATGTATTGCATGTGATTATAAAGAAGCTACTCAGAAATAGTTTTTGATTACAATCATTAAAGCTATTCAGCAAAAACCGTGTGAAGTTCAAGCTAAGCTTGCTTCACGCGGTTCTATTTGTCTGAATTCTAAAACCGCTTTACTATGTGAAGAGATACACGATTTAATTGATTATAGTTTGCATTGTGTAGTAAACTTACAATCGAAGAATACTGATTTTAGGCATAAAAAGATGATTAAATCAGCTATGTTGGCCAATTTATTTACTAGTTGAAATATTTGCTAGAAGATAAATAAATATGGTATGATGGAATGGAATCAAAGATTCAGAACTTTAATATTATTCCGAGAATGAGTTGCTTTCAAGAGAACAGTGTGATACGGTTTAAACGCTTATGTTGAAGAGGGGGTACTATGGATAACAATCAGCTTCAAGAGCAGTTTAGTTTATATTTAAAAATTGAGAAAGATGTCTCACCATATACTTTAAAGTATTATAATCAGGACATTGATGATTTTAAAGTTTTTTTAAATCGAGAACAAATTTTTGGTTTTGCTGATATTGATGATCGAGTCGTTCGCTTTTTTTTAACCTACCTATATCAAAGAAAATTAAGTCGAAAAAGTGTTGCCCGAAAAATTTCTAGCTTAAGAACATTTTATAAGTATCTCGAGCGAGAAAAAATAACGACTAGCAATCCTTTTTTAACGGTCTCATTACCAAAAACGGAACAAACGTTGCCGCACTTTTTGTATGAGGAAGAAATCAAAGAACTATTTTCAATCAGTGATTTAACGACACCGCTTGGGCAACGAAACCAAGCGTTACTTGAGATCATGTATGCAACCGGCATTCGTGTCAGTGAACTCGTCAACTTGACGATAGATGCGATTGATTTTTCGTTAGCAACAATTTTAGTGTTGGGAAAGGGTAGAAAGGAACGTTATGTTCCATTTGGTTCATATGCTAGAGATGCATTACGTTTATATATTAGTGAAGGAAGAGAAGTATTGCTAAAGAAAAATTCAGCTGGTACAGACTATCTTTTTTTAAATTCCAATGGAAAACAATTAACGACACGTGGAGTTAGCTACATTCTCAATAAAATTGTTGATGAAGCAGCCACTACGATCCACATCCATCCCCACGCTTTACGCCACACATTTGCTACGCATATGCTAAATGCAGGTGCAGACTTACGGAGTGTACAAGAATTATTGGGGCATGATCATCTATCCTCAACACAAGTTTATACACACGTATCAAAGGATCGTTTGAAGGATGTGTATATGAAAGCGCATCCAAGAGCGAAGTTATAAAACGAGGTGAAAATATGGAAACAGAATTCCATGCAACAACGATATTTGCTGTTCATCATAAAGGTCAATGCGCAATGAGTGGTGATGGACAAGTGACGATGGGGAATGCTGTCGTTATGAAGCATAAAGCGAGAAAAGTTCGAAAATTATTTAACGGACAAGTTTTAGCTGGATTTGCTGGTTCAGTTGCTGATGCTTTCACATTGTATGAGAAGTTTGAGGCAAAACTGGAAACTTATAATGGTAATTTAGAGCGTTCTGCTGTTGAATTAGCTAAAGAATGGCGTAGTGATAAAGCGTTACGACAATTAGAAGCATTATTAATTGTCATGAATAAAGAAACAATTTTGCTCGTATCGGGGACAGGAGAAGTGATTGAACCTGATGATGGTATCTTAGCGATTGGCTCTGGAGGTAATTTTGCTCTGGCAGCAGGAAGAGCATTAAAACGTTATAGCCCAGAAAAGAGTGCGAGGGAAATCGCCCGTGCAGCTTTAGAAATTACAAGTGAAATATGTGTTTATACTAATGATCAAATTATCCTTGAAACACTAGAAAACGAATAATTAGGAGATGATTTATTGAGTTTAGATCTTACACCTAAAGAAATTGTAAAGGAATTAAATCGATACATTGTCGGTCAGAATCAAGCAAAAAGATCTGTGGCAATTGCTTTAAGAAATCGGTACCGCAGGATGAAAATTGCCGAAGATTTTCGTGAAGAAATCATTCCAAAAAACATTCTCATGATTGGGCCGACAGGAGTAGGAAAAACGGAGATTGCTAGACGCTTAGCAAAACTAGTTGGTGCACCTTTTGTCAAGGTAGAGGCAACAAAGTTTACTGAGGTTGGTTATGTTGGTCGAGACGTCGAGTCGATGATTCGTGATTTAGTTGAAATGGCGATTCGGATGGTTAAACAAGAAAAGATGACTGAGGTTGAAGCTAAAGCGGAAGAGTTAGCTAATAAAGCGCTAGTTAATTTGCTTGTACCGATAGCGAAGAAACAGCAGAATCAGATTAAAAACCCATTTGAAGTATTCTTTCAACAAACGCAAGATCAGCCTGAAACAGACGATCAACCACAGCTTAATGAAGAAAAAATTAAAAAGCGTAATCAGGTTGAACATAAATTAGCACTTGGTGAATTAGAAGATACGTTAGTGACGATTGAAGTTGAAGAAAGTCAACCTTCAATGTTCGATATGATGCAAGGAACAGGCATGGAACAAATGGGTGTTAATATGCAAGACATGTTTGGTCAGTTGATTCCGAAAAAAATGAAAAAACGAAAATTAACCGTTAGTGAAGCACGAAAGATCTTAACACAGCAAGAAGCACAAAAGCTAATTGATATGGAAGAAGTTACCCAACTCGCACTAGAGCGTGTCGAACAGGCTGGCATGGTTTTTATTGACGAAATTGACAAAGTTGCCGGTAAAAGTGAAGGTCAAGTTGATGTATCACGAGAAGGTGTCCAACGTGATATCTTGCCGATTATTGAAGGGTCAACAGTTGTGACGAAATATGGTCCTGTTAAGACGGATCACATTTTATTTATTGCAGCTGGAGCTTTTCATATGGCAAAACCATCTGACTTAATTCCAGAACTACAGGGACGATTCCCAATTAGGGTTGAGCTAGAGAAGTTATCGGTAGATGACTTTAAGCGCATATTATCAGAACCCTCCAATGCATTACTGAAACAATATCAAGCATTATTAAAAACAGAAGAGATTGACGTCATATTTACTGATGCTGCAATTACACGAATTGCTGAGATCGCATATGAAGTGAACCAGGAAACAGATAATATTGGCGCACGTCGTCTGCACACAATTTTAGAAAAGCTACTTGAAGACCTATTATTTGAGGCTGATGACATCACAATGCCATCAATTGAAATCACACCACAGTATGTAGATGAGAAGTTGAAAGCAGTCGTTAAAAACAGAGATTTACGTCAATACATTTTATAAGTATTTTTTGATCAAGGAAACGGAGGAATAGTATGGAACTACTAACACGTACTAGAAAAATTAATTCAATTTTACAAGGCGCAAAAGCGAAGTCTGTTAATTACAATGAGATGGCAGTAACATTGCAAGAAATTATCGGAGCAAATGTTTTTGTTGTGAGTAATAAAGGAAAACTATTAGGATTTTCAATCAATCAAAAAATTGAAAATCCAAGAATGATCGCAATGCTTGAAGAGCGCCAATTCCCGCTTGAATTTACTGAAAGCTTATTTGATATTCATGAAACAACAGCAAATTTAGATATTGACAGCCCTTATACAGCATTCCCTGTTGAAAATAAAGACCTGTTTAAAGACGGATTGACAACAATTGTCCCAATTATCGGCAGTGGAGAACGTTTAGGAACTTTGATGTTAAGTCGTTTAGATACAGTGTTTAATAATGATGACCTCCTATTAGCTGAATATGGCGCAACGGTTGTTGGAATGGAAATCCTTAACGTTAAAACAAAAGAAATTGAGAAAGAAGCACGTTCAAAAGCGGTTGTGCAAATGGCAATTAGCTCACTTTCGTATAGTGAATTAGAGGCGATTGAGCATATTTTTGCGGAATTAGATGGGAAAGAAGGATTACTTGTTGCAAGTAAAATTGCTGATCGAGTCGGAATTACGAGATCTGTAATTGTTAATGCGTTAAGAAAGCTAGAAAGCGCTGGTGTGATTGAATCACGATCACTAGGAATGAAAGGAACTTATATTAAAGTACTTAACGATAAGTTTCTTCTCAAGCTCCAAAAACTTAAATCTGAAGATAATTAAAAAAACCTAGCATGATTTTTCATGCAAGGTTTTTTTATCCGAAAATATAAGTCTAACTATTTACTTAATTTAACCAACAAACCACCAATAGACCTAAAAAAGCGATTACCTAATTGATATTAAGAATAATACTGAGTCTTTAGGCTCGAATAGTTAACAAATTAAGAAAAAAACACTTATAAAGCTATAATTTAATTGGTTTTTAGGCTGTTTTATGGGATAATGAAAATATGAGTAATTTCAACGAAAACAGTTAAATAATGACAGGAATATTAACCTGGGAAATAGTCGAGTTCATTAAAGAAATATTGATAACTTTAGTCGTGAAATCGTAAAAAGTAGTGATTTTTACTTAAAAATTCAATATAATTGACTTGGTTTGTAGTAAATTAGGTTGTCGAATGATTAAATATATTAGTAGCTTACTTTATTTTTTATTGCATGATAGTTAAAAGGAGGTAGGAAAGTGTCGATTTTTGGACGTACTATCGATAATTTACATCACGGTTTAAACTATGCCCATTTGAAAAATGAAACAATCGCCAATAACATCGCCAATGTAGATACAGCTGGATATAAGGCTAAGGATGTTAAGTTTAAAAGTTTATTAGAATTGGAGCAAGTGAAAAGTTTTCAGGCTAATAGGACTGACTCACGCCACCTTGACTTTGGAGGTTCGGATCGTGGCTTTAGAATTTATGCTAATAAAAACACAACTTATAATCACAATGGGAACAATGTCGATGTCGATAAGGAGATGGTTGAATTAGCCAACAACCAAATTTATCAACAAGCACTAGTCGATCGATTAAATGGACGATTTGACACGTTGCAAACTGTGATTCGAGGAGGTAATTAATTGTGAGTATTTTTAACAGTATGAATACAAGTGGATCAGCACTTACTGCACAAAGATTAAGAATGGATGTTGTTTCTTCAAATATTGCCAATGCTGAAACAACACGTGCACGAATCAATGCTGATGGAGAGTTCGAACCATATCGTCGTAAAACTGTCCGCTTTCAGGAGAGTGGACATTCGTTTGCTAGCCATTTAAGTCGTGTTAAGCAACGAAGTAATGTAGCGATGAATGGGGTAAAGGCAACGGCAATAACTGAGGACGACGAACCATTTACGTTAGTTTTTAATCCGGCACATCCCGATGCGAATGAAGCTGGCTATGTACAAATGCCAAATGTTGATCCACTTCAAGAAATGATTGATTTAATGAGTGCAACACGTTCGTATGAAGCAAACGTCACAGCATTAAATGCAACAAAAGGTATGCTAATGAAAACACTTGAGATTGGCAGATAATAACGGAAAGGGTGAAAATAATGCGTATTGATCTACAGTCATTACAATCTATTCAGCCGGATACTTACATAAAAGCGAATAATCAAACAGACCAATATTCTAAGCAAACTCAATTTTCAGATCAATTTAAGCAAGCACTTGAACAATTAAATTCTTCACAAATTGAATCTGGTCTAAAAACTGAAATGCTTGTTAATGGTCAAATTGATCAATTACATGATGTTATGATTACCGCACAAAAAGCGTCACTATCCATGAGCTTAGCTGTTGAAGTGCAAAGTAAAGTTATCGATGCTTACAATGAAATCATGCGGATGCAAATATAGGTTTGACACTTCAAATGAATGTTGATTGGTATGGAGGCGCAATATGAAAGAAAAAATAAATCAGCAAAAAGATAAACTCATAGAATTTTGGAGTAATCGTACAAAGAAAGATAAAGGCATTATTATTATTTCAATTTTGATTTTTTTAATGATCGTTGTTGGTGGAAGCATCCTTGTAACACGTACTACGATGGTTCCTTTGTATAGCAACCTCTCATTACAAGAAGCAGGACAAATTAAAGCGGAACTTGATGCAAGAGGTGTTCAATATGAGGTGAGCGACGCAGGTGCTACAATCCATGTGCCAGAAGAGCAAGCTAATGGTTTGTTAGTTGATCTAGCTGCACAAGGCATTCCACAAAGTGGTGGAATTGACTACTCATTCTTCAGCCAAAATAGCTCGTGGGGTGTAACTGATAACGAATTTGACATTATGAAACTAGATGCCACTCGTACTGAATTAGCGAATCTAATAACGAGTATCTCAGGGATTAATAATGCTAATGTCATGATTACTATGCCACAACAGCAAATTTTCGTTAGTGATGAATTAGATCAAGCAACAGCATCGATTGTTTTAGAAGTTGCTCCAGGTTTCCGACTTGAACCTTCGCAAATTAATGCGCTTTATCATTTAGTTTCAAAGTCAGTTCCAAATCTTCCGGTTGAGAATATTGGTATTATTGATCAAAATTTTAATCATTATGATCTTGAAGATGATGGGCAATTTTCTAGTGGCAATGTTTATGCATCACAACAAGCAATAAAAAAAGATATCGAGCGTGACATTCAACGACGTGTTCAGCAGATGTTGAGTATCATGATTGGCGGAGACAAGGTCGTTACCTCGGTTACGGCAGATATTGATTTTACTCAAGAAAATCGGGTCGAACAGCTCGTTGATCCTGTCAGTGAAGAAATTGAAGGCTTACCTATTAGTGTTGAAAGCATTCATGAAACATACTCGGGTGCTGGTGCTTTTGATGGAACTGTCGGTTCTGGTGAAGAAGATGTTTTACAATACCCTGCAGGAGATGTTGGGCAAGGCGACTACGAACTGATACAGGACTCGGTTAACTACGAGATTAACCGGATCCATCGAGAAATTAATGAGAGTCCATATAAGATTCGCGATTTAGGCATTCAAGTCGCAGTCGATAGTCGGAAAGGTACGCTTGGTGCTGATGGTTTACCAGAATTATTAACTGGAGCTGAACAAGCAAATGTTGAATCGGCAATTGCTTCGATCTTAGATTCGATTATTGAAACAACTGTTGATGGTACTTATCAAGGAGCAATGGATACACCGAACGTATCAATTGTTTTCCAAGAGTTTGGTGGTGTCGATGTGTATGATCAACCAATGGCTGGTATCCCATTATGGATCATGATTGTGGGAGGCATTTTATTGCTCTTAATTATCGTGCTCGTCATTGTCTTAGTAACAAGAAAACCAGCATATGTCGAAGAAGAGTATGCTTATACTGCTGAAGTTGATGAAGAAGTTGAAATTCCAGAAATTGATGGACCTGAAACAACTGAGAGTACACTGAAGAGAAAGCAACTTGAAAAAATGGCTCGTGATAAGCCTGATGAATTTGCTAAATTATTACGTTCATGGATATCAGAAGATTAGGGGGAGAGCTGAATGGCTAGAAATAAACACGCACTTAGTAGTCGACAAAAAGCAGCAATTCTGCTTATTTCACTTGGCCCCGATGTTTCGGCACAAATATATAAGCATTTAACAGAAGAAGAAATTGAAAAGTTAACATTAGAAATTTCCTCAGTTAAAAAAGTTGATACAGAACAAAAAGAGGAAGTTATGGAGCAATTTCATCAAATTGCCTTAGCGCAAGATTATATTTCACAAGGTGGAATTGGTTATGCCAGAACGGTTTTAGAAAAAGCTGTTGGTAGCGAAGAAGCACAAAAAATTATTGCACGATTAACTTCATCTCTGCAAGTTAAACCATTTGATTTTGCCAGAAAAGCGGATCCTGCACAGATTCTAAACTTTATTCAAAATGAGCATCCACAAACGATCGCTCTAGTACTGTCTCATTTAGATAATGAACAAGCAGGACAAATTTTATCTGCACTCCCACAAGAAGTTCAAGCTGATGTAGCTAAGCGAATTGCAATTATGGATTCGACGTCACCAGAAATTATCTATCAAGTTGAACAAATACTTGAAGAGAAACTATCTGCTACAGTGACTCAAGACTATACTCAAACTGGTGGAATTCAGGCTGTTGTAGAAGTGTTAAATGGTGTCGATCGAAGTACAGAGCGAACAATACTTGACGCATTAGAAGTACAAGATCCTGAATTAGCAGAAGAAATTAAGAAACGCATGTTTGTCTTTGAAGATATTGTTACCTTAGATAACCGTGCGATTCAACGAGTTATTCGTGAAGTTGAAAATGATGACCTTCGTCTTGCGCTTAAAGTGGCTAGTGAAGAAGTTCAAAATGTTATCTTTGAAAACATGTCAACACGAATGGCAGAAACCTTTAAAGAAGAGATGGAGTATATGGGACCTGTCCGCCTTCGCGATGTTGAAGAAGCCCAACAAAGAATTGTTGGCTCGATTCGTCGTTTAGAAGAAGTTGGTGAAATTGTCATTGCACGTGGTGGAGGAGATGATATTATTGTCTGACGCTCGGCAACAAACAAATACAAAGACAATCCAATTAAAACCGATTACATTTCCGGTAATCGAATCAGACACAAGTCAAACTGCAGAAGAGGAAAAACTCAGTCAACTGAAGCAGTTAACTGAGCAAATTCAAGCAGCAGAACAGCAATTAGAAAAAACAAATCAAACAATAAAAACGAAAGTCCAGGTTGCTAAAGAAGAAATTGAAACATTAAGAACTGAGTGGCTAACCGAAAAGCAACAGTTGATTAAAGAAACGAAGCAAGTTGCATTTTCTGAAGGCTATCAAGAAGGACAAGAGCATGGTTTGCAATCACTAACAGAAAAGCTAACACAAGCTGATGATATTGTTGAAACAGCTCGTGCAGAGTATTTAAAGATCTTAGGACAAAATGATGCAACTGTCTTAGAGTTAGCGATAAAGATTGCGAGTAAAATCATCAACTATGAAATTGTTGAAAATAATGCATTTATTGAGTTGGTTAAGGCAGCGATTCAAGAAGTTCATGATCAACCGTCGATTAAGCTTTATACGAGTACTGATGATTACGAAACTGTAACCGATCAACGCGACCAATTAATGACGTTATTAGACCCTGAAACGATCCTCACGATTCATCCTTTAGCAACGATGGAAACAGGTGAATGTGTGATTAAAACACCTTATTCAAAACTGGATGTTTCAGTAGATCAGCAATTGACAAAAATTAAAACACGTTTATTTGAAGTTATGGAGGAAATCAGGCGTGAACATCGATAGTTATTTAACAACGATTGAACGAATGGATTCTTATGTCAGGTTCGGAAAAATTGACCGTGTAATTGGTTTAATGATTGAATCAATCGGACCTGAAGTAAATATTGGTAACGTCTGTTATATTCATTCAGAAAACGGCAAGAAAATCATGGCAGAAGTTGTCGGTTTCAATGGTGAAAAAGTATTACTGATGCCGTATTCACAAATTAATGACATTGGCCCTGGAAGCTTGGTAGAAGCGACAGACCAATCACTAAAAATTAAAGTTGGTAAGGGATTAGTCGGTAAAGTGATCGATGCTTTAGGTCAACCGCTCGATCACTCACTCCTTCCGTTAGGTTTACAAGGTGTTGACACTGAGCAAATGCCACCTAATCCACTTGATCGACCACGTATTTTAGAGCCAATCGAACTAGGGATAAAAGCTCTTGACACGATGTTAACGGTTGGTAAGGGGCAAAGGGTTGGGATCTTTGCTGGTAGTGGGGTTGGGAAAAGTACTTTATTAGGAATGATTGCTAGAAATAGTGAGGCAGACATTAACGTAATCGGCTTAATTGGTGAGCGAGGTCGAGAGGTAAAAGAGTTCATCGATAAAGATTTAGGAGAAGAAGGCTTAAAACGATCAATCGTCGTTGTAGCAACTTCTGATCAACCAGCACTGATGCGAATTAAAGGGGCTTACACAGCAACCGCAATTAGTGAATACTTTAGGGATCTTGGCTACAATGTTAACTTAATGATGGATTCTGTTACACGTGTTGCGATGGCGCAAAGAGAAGTTGGACTTGCGACAGGTGAGCCACCAACTACGAAAGGTTACCCACCTTCCGTGTTCGGTTTATTACCAAAGTTACTTGAACGCACAGGCACGAGTGACAAAGGAACGATCACTGCTTTTTATACAGTATTAGTTGACGGTGATGATTTAAATGATCCAATTGCGGATGCAACTCGTGGTATTTTAGATGGACACTTCGTCCTAGACCGACGCCTAGCAGAACAAGGTCAATTCCCAGCGATTAATGTTTTGAAATCAATCAGTCGTGTGATGCCACAAATAACGACAACTGATGAACAAAAATTAGCAAATGAAATGCGCTTAAACATTTCAGTTTATGAAGAAAACTATGAATTAATCCAAATTGGTGCATATAAAAAAGGCACAAATCCAGTAGTTGATAGAGCAATTCAGCTTAATCCCAAAATTACTGAGTTCTTAAAACAAGGAATTGATGATAAATGCACAAGAGCTGAAGCAATTGAACGAATGAAGATCGTCTTAAATGGAGGGTAAGCAAGATGGCCACGATTAAAGCTTATAATAAAATCTTAAATCACCAAGAAAATATCAAAAATCAAGCTTTACTCGCTTATCAACAAGCTATCAATGACTTCGAACGAAGTGCAGAAAAACTTTATCTACTACTCAATAAAAAAGAACAAGTAGAAAAAGAGTACAACTATTACTTATCATCGTCAGGGACTGTAAAAACTTTGGCCACTCATTATGCGTTTATTGAACAGATTAAAGAGCGAATTTATACTGTTCAAGTTGAAGTGAATCAAAAGCGTGCCGTGATGGAGAAAAAACAACAAAAGTTAACAGAAGAGCATATTGAAGTGAAAAAATTTGAAAAAATAATCGAAAAGAAACAACTTAAGCTTCAAGAACAAGAAAATTATTTAGAAAGTCAGATGATGGATGAAATATCAACGAGACAGTATTTCAACCATGGAAATAGGTGATAACGATGGCAAAAGGACAAGATAATCAAACTAAAAAAATAAGTTTTTTGCAATGGCTATTTCTGATTATTATTCCATTGATATTAGCCATCACAATTACATTTATTATTTTATCAATACTTGATCTAAAACCAGGTGCTAAGGTAAAAGAGTTTGCCAATCAAATACCAGTTGTCAACCAATGGGTTACAACAGATGAGGAAGCTGAGATTGAACGCCGAGAAAATATCTTGCAAAATCAAATTACGACACTTGAACAAGACAAACTTGATTTAGAAACGAACTTGTCAATTCAAGAAGCAGAACTGGATCAGCTCAATCAAGAGATTGCTAGACTAACTCATCAGCTTGAGCAGGCTTTAACTGAAGCTGAGTCACAAGTTCAGCAAGAATTAGATGATGGATTAAACAAAGTAGTTAATACATATCAAGAAATGTCAGCTAAAAATGCTGCGCAAATTTTAGCTGAGCTGAATCATGCGGAGGCAGTTCAAATCCTAGCTAAATTAGATGAGGAACAACAAGCAGCAATTTTAAGTGCTTTAGATCCTGAAACTGCTGCATCTTATACAAGGTTACTAATGAATTAAATCACTTTAGTACCTTGAAAGGGGGTGAAAAAATGAATATGAACGTAGTTTTTTTCCAACAGACGGCTACAATAGATCAACAAAATTTAGCTCGGTCTACTGCAATTGCTGATGGTTCTTTTCGTCAGTTGATTGGGCAGGCAACAAGTGAGACTCCAATCGTTGCGGATGTTGTTAGTTTGGAAAAGTCGACTGAGACAAACGTGAATCAATTGATCAGTTGGCTTGAACAATTACCTGAAGATGACTTAGAGATGCTAATTAACTGGTTTGAAAGCGAATTTGATGTAAAGATTAACAATTTTCAGCAACTAGTTACCGGTCTATCAGCATTGGATGTATCAAAAATTGAGCTGGATCGTGAACTGATTAAAGAATTAGTAAATGTACTAACTCTGAATGAAGAGTCAGAACAAGATTCAAGTAGTGAAATGATTAGCACACAGACTCCAATTATTCCGATTGAGACATATTTAGCAACAATTGAAAAGAGTGAGAGTAGTCGAGTAAGTCATCGTGTTGTTGCTGAATCAAT
>DUPD01000034.1 GCA_012838505.1 Bacilli bacterium
ATAAAACTCTTCAGGATCATCTGCACTATTTCTGAATTCAATAATTGCCAACATGCTTTGAAATAATTGCTTTAAAGAATCTTCATTTGTTTTCTCGAGTTTTTGTCGCAAAATAGTTTGATACATTCATGCTCACTGTTCCACCTATCACGACAATAACGGCAATCGCGACAACGACAATGAAAAGCCCTATTTGTAAATAGGCGGCGTAGTTAAGAATGAGGTACCAGCAGATAACGATAAAGATACATGTGGCAAGATTAAATAAGATGACGGTGAGCCAGTTTGGCATGGGGCGAACCTCCTTTTTCATGATCAATCGGAACCCCTTTTTTGTGAGGGGTTCCTTTTGGTTTACATGGATAGAATCATAAGACAGGTGACGACGGTAAGAGATAACCCCGTACCAATGACCCCTAGTATGGTTCCACCTGCGCCGGAGGATAAAACAACCCATGAATGAATTTATTGAAACTCGTTCGTCCATTGTTGATTATAATCATATTATATTTGTCTTTATAGGCATATTGATATTCATCAAATTCGTAATAGAAACCTAAACTTGGTATGCTGATATAATCAAGAAGTTTAGTAAAATTATTTTCAGCAGGTAAATACGAATTAAAGTAGATTTCGTATTTATCTGAACCATATAAACTTTCCTGTCTTTCTGGTGTAATTTCTGCTAAAGAATCAGATGTTGTTAATTCCTTGACAAACGAATCATTATTTTTCTTGTTTTTATATTCAAAATGAAATATGTCATTATTTTTTGTGATTTTATATTGAACGTCATCTAAATCTTTCTCAAAAATAATTTCATATGATTCCTTTTTCGCCATGTGATCTTGATAATCTTGCTCTTGTTGTTTTGCGAATGCTTGCTTTTCTTCTAACCATTCTTTTTCACGTTGAATAACAATCGGATTATATTTTGAGTTTATTTCATTTGTCGTATAAACATCCATATACATAAATACTGAGTACACCGAAATAGCGAGATGTACCAAGATATAAATAGTCAATACGGATATATGAGCCTTTGCGTATTTACGCATTAAAAACACAATCAAAACCGTGAGTATAATATACCAATGTATAGGCACAATTAATCTAAAGAAATCAACAAAGCTAGACGTCTGATAACCAGCACCACTAAATGCAATATCTAGCTATAAAAACAAATAAGCATGTATGAACAATACCTCTGCAGTAATCAATAAACCCGTCGCTTTTAGCAATCTCATAAGTTTTCCTGGTTTACTTGTCTGCATACTACGTTGTTTATCAAGTGTTCTTGCATCTGAAGACAAGACCTTGTCATTATTCTTGTTTAGTTGTGTATCAGCAACCTTGAAAATTATTGCTGCCGCAACTAATAGTATAATAAAAACTAACATGCCATTATAACCCTTTCTGTTTACTTGATTATACCATTACTGCTTCATTGGGAGGAAACCAAAATTGAAAAAAATATTTAATTATGACCATCAGCCTTAAACACCTCATCGAGACTTCGACCATCCACATCATGAAGTTCAATCCCTAAAATACGAGCAATCGTCGGTGCAATATCAACCATCTCAATCTCACCTAGTTGTGCCTGTGTTTTTATGTTTTTACCCGCAATAATGAAGTTACAGCGGTAGTTGTCTTGTTCCGTTGAATAACCATGGGTTGCATATGTTTCACCCCGAGCGGTTAAATCGACAACGTCTTCATCCGTTATGTCATCTTCGAAGCTATACCCTTTTGTTGCTTCAAGCATATAGTGAATCGATGGATCGACGTGAAGCTCGTCTAATTCTGCTCGCTTATACAATTTTTTCACCCCGTACTTAGGATCTACCACAATGTCATTAACGATAGCTAACGCACGTGTTTTTATTTCTTCATCATCATCTTTCACATGCAAGTAGGCGGCCCCACCGGTACTTTGAAAGTAAGCCCGCCACGCATAACCGGATGCGGTTTCTTCGATTAAACCGTGTTCTTTTAATAGGTTGTTTAGGTGTACCTTAAACCTCACGTCAAATTGACCGTGATCGCCTAACACAATGAACACAGTCTCTTCCATTATACCGGCCTCTTCTACGGCTTTGATGATATCTCCGCAGACGTTTGTCCATTCGTTCAATGACGTTATCCACTGCCTGACCTTTAGTGCCATAGGCATGCTTCGTGTCATCTAAATACGGTTGACTCGTTCCTTCCCGTATCCGTCCGTACTTTAATTCGAGTCCTAAACAAAACAGCGGACTGCCATTTTTCAAGACTTTCAACGCTTGATTCTCACCATTAATCGCCACAACTTCCGGCAAGTTATAAGTGATGCTTGACTTTGCGGTTACTGGCCAAAGAATACCCGCACTTGTTAAACCGTTCGCTTTTAAGGCGTCATAAATCGTTGGCACGTTTAAATCGTCACGGTACCAATGTCAGGCCTGGTTATTTGCCTCAACAAAAGGTTGGAGCGGATTGTTGTGCCTGACCCCGTGCTTATCTGGGTAAACCCCGGTTACCATCGTTGAATGAACGACATACGTCATCGTTTTAATCGTTCCACATTTATTCCTCCTCAGACATGTTAGGCTAAATCTTTCGGTAAGGTCATAAAGACGGTTAAGCCAATGATAAATAGTGGGATAATCGCTAAAATACTATATTGGGCATTACCCGTTAATGATGTTGTTAAAGCCATCAAAGCAGGTCCCATAATCGCCGCAAACTTACCAAAGATATTATAAAAACCAAAGAATTCATTTGCATTCGCTTTCGGAATAATCTTCGCATAATACGACCGGCTAAGCGCTTGAATCCCACCTTGAGCTGAGCCGATTAACGCGCCTAAGATGAAAATGTGCCAGACGGATGTTATGAAAAAGGCCGCAATACAAGACACGATATACGTCAAAATTCCGGTAATAATCATCGTTCTAGAAGAATATGTTTTAGCTAACGTGCCGTATAAATACGCACACGGGAAAGCAATCAACTGAATCACCAACAAAATACCCAACAACGTGAACGTATCGAGTGCACCTGCATCTAACACTGATGTCGCATAGGGGACAACCATTTTAATAATCGTATCGACACCATCAATGTAGAAGAAGTAGGCGATTAAAAAGATAAACACCACTTTGTATTGGCGGATATTTTTAAACGTCTGAAATAAGCGTTTAAAGCTATTTCTCACCGGTTTTGGCTCAGGGGCAACGTAATGTTTCTGCTGCACGTCACGGTACATCGGTATTGTCAGTAATCCCCACCAGAGTGCCGTCACAATAAATCCTGCTTGATAACCGATAGCTTGGTCCATCCCTAGCCATAAAACAAGCAAGAGACTAATCCCAAAAGGAATGACACTCGCAATATAACCAAAAGCAAATCCCATCGTCGATACTTTATCCATACGCTCATCCGTCGTCACATCGACTAAAAAAGCATCATAGAATATATTCGCTCCCGAAAAACCAATTGACGATAACACATAAAAGAGAATCAATAATTGCCACTGACCACTTGCTGGTGGTACGACGGCGAGAAAGACAGTGGCCGCAATACCCAGTACCGCAAAGAAAATGAAAAAGCGTTTTTTCTTATCTTTATAATCAGCGATTGTACCGAGAATCGGACTTAATACCGCAATAATAATACTTGCGATCGAATTAAAGTACCCTAACGTCATACTGCTGTCGACATTATCAAACATACCAAAGACAATCGGCAACAGCGCCGTTGTAATCGCCATTGAATAAGCTGAATTACCACAATCGTATAAAATCCATGAACGTTCTTCTTTTGTTAACTTCATGTCACGCCTCCTTTTAATCCTTCATAAGAAGAGTGTAGCATATGAATGTAAATATAAGATGTTTTCTTTGTAAAAAATTTAATGAAATAACTGTTAGTAAAAATGATAGTTGCGGCTTCTATGAACCAGATATGAGCGACCATCGGTTGTTCATCTTCTGTGAAGGTTAACCGACCTCTCACACTTTCTTTTCCTTCTGGATGACAATAACTCACCGTATTAGTAAACTCAGTGAAAAAGACATCCGGTCGTGCCGCTTCACTGACAACGTGGCGAAACACAACATCGGTCACGTCTTCCATCGGTGCTAATATAAAAAACGGTCGCGGTAACTCCCGCCAAAAATTTTCTTTCATGTTAAAACCCTTTCCATTCATCAGTCACTACTCTTTCACTGAGCAGTCACTCACTTGTTCATTTTTCTATCTAGTTATATCACGACTCTCATGACAATATCAATCCATCGCTTAAGAAAACAAAAAAGAGAAAAAAGCGTTTGAAAAGCTCACTTATTTGTTCACTTCTCTCGCTTTTTCTTTGATTAGCCAAAGCTGTTGAGCATCACGACGACGGTAGTTAAAACGACTAACATACCGACACCGAGCGTATCTTTTGTTTGCCACGTTAAAGCGCGGTAATGGGTCCGTTTAGCCCCGCTTTTATAACCTTTGACCTCAAGGACATCTGCCATGTCTTCCGCGCGTTTTAATGAGTGAGCAAATAGCGGTAAGACGAGCGGGGTGAGAGCTTTCATTTGTTCTAAGAGATTGCCTTCACCAAATACCATCCCACGTGCTTTTTGCGCATTCATGACTTTTTCTGTCTCATCTAATAGATTTGGAATAAACCAAAGCGCAATCGACAGCATCAAACTTAACTCCTCGACAGGCACATACAGGTATCTCAGCGGTTTTAACAAGAAGTAAATCGCATCCGTTACATCGATCGGTTTGGTCGTTAAGGTAAAGACAGTCGAAATAAAAATCATCTCAACAAAACGTAAGAACGTATACGCCCCGCTCACCAAACCAAATTCTGATAGCGTGAAAAAGCCCGCTTCATAATAAATCTCACCGCCACTTCCAATGAAAAATCAGCTCCCTTTTCAATCAAATAAAAATAAGATTCCCCAGCTTGGACATTCTCCAAAATCACTGGAAAACCTTATTCTATCAACACTTCAATCCTTCTTATTCACCCACCCTAGACATCAATGCTACCAACTCAACATGGCTCGTTTGCGGAAACATATCGACCGGCTGTACTTTCTTCAATTTGTACCCACCTTCAGTTAATGTAACCAAATCGCGGGCAAATGTTGCTGGGTTACATGAGACGTAAACAATGCGTTTAGGGTTCATGTCTACCATTGCATCTAGAAGTGCTTGGTCACAGCCTTTTCTTGGTGGATCAACGACAATGACATCAGGTTTTAATCCAGACTCTTTCCAGGCTGGCATGACTTTTTCTGCTTGGCCGACGACAAATTCGGTGTTGTTCATGCCATTTAACTTAGCGTTCTTTTTGGCATCTTGGATCGCCTGTGGAACAATTTCTACACCATAAACTTTTTTTGCTTTTTGGGCGAGGAACAGTGAAATACTTCCGATCCCACAGTAGGCATCGATCACCGTTTCTCCACCAGTTAAATCAGCGTATTCTAATGCTTTATCGTAAAGTACTTTTGTTTGTTTCGGGTTGATTTGATAAAACGACAATGCGGATATCCCAAATTTGACGTCACCGATTGTGTCATAAATATATTCTTCTCCCCAGAGGCAGTTTGTTTTCTTACCGAGAATCACATTCGTGCGGTCTGGATTAACATTATGCATGATTGACGTGATATTTGGCTTTTTATCTAAGATTCGTTGAATAAATTCATTTTGATTCGGAATTTTATTTGTCCGAGTTACGACCACAACCATTGTTTGTCCGGTATTTTCACCTGAACGCACCATAATATGACGTAAGACGCCTCGATGGCTATCCTCGTTATATGCTGGAATATCAAGATCATTAGCGACTTCTCGTACGATGTTAACTAAATCATCATTCGCTTTTGACGTCACGATACAGTGGGTCATATCTTCAATAATGTCATGGCTTCGCGGTCGGTAAAAACCAGTAATTAAGTTGCCGTCCTTTTCTCCGACTGGAATCTGAACTTTATTGCGGTAGCGCCAAGGATCTTCCATACCTAATGTTGGTTCAACTTCGACATCGTTAATATGTGCGATTTTTCTTAATGAATTTCGCACTTGATTTTGTTTCGTCTTTAGTTGCATCTCATAGCTCATATGTTGTAATTGGCAACCACCACATTTATAAAAAACATTACACGGTGGTTCGACACGATCAGGACTCGTTGTGATTAATTCGAGACGCCGACCAACCGCAAAATTTTTCTTGACTAGGATTACTTTCACTTTCGCTGTTTCACCTGGCAATGCATTTGAGACAAAGATCGGATAGCCGTTTATTTTACCGACACCATTGCCATCGTGGGTGATGTCTTCAAATGATAATTCAATTGTTTGGTTTTTCTGGACTGGCGTTTGCTGTTTAGACACGAATTTTAGTTCCTTTCTTAATCGACTTGCTAACTATTTACTTAGTATATCATCTTATAGCACCTTGATTACCACCATTCGACTTTATTTCCCGGGAAATAAAAAAATTGTCATGAATATTCAGATCAATGTCTATAAATTGAGTCATTCATAGCAGTTATATTTTGTCTTATCCGCGAAATAATAAATTTACACGCGAATTTAGAGATTTACGCGCGATATTCAATTTTTACACGCGAATTCCTGGATCTGCACGCGAAATTAAGATTTTGCCCGCGAACTGATCAATTATTTAAAAAAAGCTCTTGAAATTAATCGAGAGCTTCGTCTGTTTGTCCGTCTTCTCTAACATGGTTAATTTGTTCATCTGTTGGGAGATAGTATTCGATATGTTGCTTGAGGTTTGTGAAGACACCAGGTAAATCGCCACCATACTCACCATCTATGTTCAACTGCATTCTTTCTTCTGTTTCTATTTTAATGTTTTTAGCTTGTACATAAAAAACATTTGGATCGTCGAAATGCGCACCTCTTGTTGCTGCTGTAATCGCCTGGATAAATTCGGCAATGTTACACTTTTTTAAGACGAGTAAATCAAACACGCCGTCATCCATTTCTGCATCTGGGGCGAGTTTTTCAAAACCGCCGACAGAATTTGTGTTTGCTACTAAGAACAACATAATTTCTTCTTCAAAAACTGCTCCATCGTATTCAATGCGCGTGTGAATGGGTCTTAGTCTCGGCAGTAACTCTGCCCCTTTAATAATATAGGCAAGTTGTCCAATCAATGTCTTTAATTTACTCGGCACTTCATACGACACTTCGGTTAGTTTTCCACCACCTGATATATTAACAAAATAGTGCTGATTCACTTTACCGATATCTAGTTTTTTCGTTTGACCTGCGACAATAACGTCAACTGCTTTATCAACAGATTTAGGAAGATGGAGTGCACGGGCAAAGTCATTAGTCGTACCAGCAGGAATAATCCCTAATCGAGGGCGATAATCTGCCTCGGCTAAGCCGCTAACGACTTCATTAATCGTACCATCTCCACCAGCAACAATAATCGTATCAAACTTGCGTTCAGCTGCTAATTTTGCCGCTTCAGTTGCATTGCCTTTCGCTGTCGTTTCATGGACAGATGTTTCAAAACCAGCTTGTTCTAATTTAACTAATACATCTGGCAATTTATTTTTAAATGACTCTCTTCCAGCAGTTGGATTATAAATAATTCGGCAACGTTTCATCACGATTCCCCCAAATCACTTACTATATTCTCTCTCTTTATCATATCATTATCGAAAAAGAAAGACTATCAATATGTTATGTATTGATAGTCCCTGTTATGACTTTAGCGTTTTTTCATTTCTGCTAGTAGGATCTTATTCACCATCGGCGGGTTCGCTTGTCCCTTAGTCTCTTTCATGACTTGACCGACTAAGAATCCTAATGCGCGATCTTTACCATTTTTAAAGTCTTCGATCGATTGCTCATTAGCATCGAGAATTTTCGTAATAATGTCAGTTAATTGTCCTTCATCTGAAATTTGGACTAGGCCTTTTTCTTTAATGATTTTCTCTGGATCGCCACCATTTTCAACAAGTTCAGCAAAAACTTTTTTCGCCATTTTTGATGATAATGTGCCATCATTAATCAAGTTAATCATCTTTGCAAGTCCTGCTGGCGTTAAAGCAAGTTCAGATAAGTCCTTCTGCTCTTTATTCATATATGCTGAAACTTCACCCATTAACCAGTTTGATGCTTGTTTAATGTCGGCTTCTGCTTCAATTGTTGCTTCAAAGAAATCAGACATTTCTTTTGTACTTGTTAAAACCATTGCATCATAGGCTGGGAGCTTATATTCCTCGATGTAACGTTTTTTACGTGCATCTGGAAGCTCAGGAATTTCTGCTCTGATTCGTTCTTTCCACGCCTCATCAATGTACAGTGGCATCAAGTCAGGCTCTGGGAAGTAACGGTAATCGTCAGCACCTTCTTTAATCCGCATTAACACGGTTTCTCTCGTTTGCTCATCGTAACGGCGTGTTTCTTGTAAAATTTCCCCGCCCGCTAAGAGCACTTCTCGTTGACGTTTTTCCTCGAACTCTAATCCCTTTTGGACAAATGAGAATGAGTTTAAGTTTTTCAATTCGGCCTTTGTACCGAACTTCTCTTGACCAATTGGGCGTAAGGAAATATTCGCGTCACAACGTAGTGAGCCTTCTTCCATTTTAACGTCTGAAACACCTGTAAATTGAATGATGTTTCTCAGTTTTTCTAAATAAGCATAAGCTTCTTCTGGTGAGCGGATGTCAGGCTCAGAAACGATTTCAACGAGTGGTGTTCCTGCTCGGTTGTAATCCACTAATGAGTAGCCGTCATCACTGTGAATCAGTTTACCAGCATCCTCTTCCATATGAATTCGGGTAATACCAATTCTTTTCGTCTTGCCATCAACTTCAATATCAATCCAACCATTACTTCCGATTGGTTGGGCATCTTGAGTGATTTGATAAGCTTTCGGATTATCTGGATAAAAGTAGTTTTTCCGATCAAATCTTTGATGTGTGGCAATTTCACAATTAAGTGCCATTGCTGCCTTCATCGCAAAGTTAATTGCTTCTTCGTTTAATTGCGGAAGCACACCTGGATAAGCTAAGTCAATCGGGTTAACGTTCTCGTTTGGTTTTGCGCCGAAATGGTTCGGGCTTGGACTAAAAATCTTTGAGTTTGTTTTTAATTCAACGTGAACTTCTAAACCAATAATTGTTTCAAAATTCATTTACTTTGCACCTCCCAAGTTTGGGCGTTTCGTGTGATGATCGGTCGCTTGTTCAAATGCGTAAGCAGTTCTGAAGACTGTATCTTCAGCAAAGTGCTTGCCGATAATTTGTAAACCAAAAGGTAAGCCCGTTTCTGCTGAAAAACCAGATGGGATTGAAATCGCTGGTACCCCCGCTAAGTTAACTGGTATCGTTAATAAGTCATTTGCATACATCGTTAGTGAATCATCAATTTGCTCACCGATTTTGAATGCTGTCGTTGGCGTTGTAGGTCCAATCACAACATCATATTTTTCAAAAAGTTGATCAAAGTCTGCCTTAATTAGTCGGCGTGCTTGTTGCGCTTTATGATAATAGTCATCATAGTAGCCGGCACTTTGTGTTAGTGTTCCAAACATAATTCGGCGTTTCACTTCTGCACCAAAACCTTCGCTACGTGACTTTTTGAATAAATCAATCATGTCTGTCGCATTTTCTGAACGGTGTCCGTAGCGGATACCGTCAAAACGAGCTAAGTTTGCTGATGCTTCACCTGATGAAATAATGTAGTAAGCAGCAACGGCATATTTAGAATGTGGCAATGTTACTTCTTCCCATGTCGCACCAAGGTCTTCGTATACTTTCAATGCATCGAGAACGGATTGCTTCACTTCCTCGCTGACACCTTCAGCTAAGAACTCTTTTGGTACAGCAATTTTTAGACCTTTAACGCCATCTTTCAATGTGTCTTGATAATTTGGCACATCGACAGCTACAGTCGTTTGATCCATCGGGTCTTGTCCAGCAATCGCTTGTAAAACGTGAGCATTATCTTCAACTGTTTTTGTAATTGTTCCAACTTGGTCAAGTGATGAAGCAAAAGCGATCACGCCAAAACGTGAAACTAAGCCGTAAGTTGGCTTCATCCCGACAACACCACAATATGATGACGGACCACGAATTGAACCGCCAGTGTCAGATCCTAGTGAGAAGAAAACTTCACGACCTGCAACAGCTGCAGCTGATCCACCACTTGAACCGCCCGGTACATAGTCAATGTTCCATGGATTATGTGTCGTTGAAAATGCTGAATTCTCTGTTGACGAGCCCATTGCAAATTCATCCATGTTTAATTTACCGATCATCACTGTCTTTGCGTCATTAAGTTTTTCAACAACGGTTGCATCAAAAAGTGGATCATCAAAATTACTGAGCATTTTACTCGCTCCAGTTGTTTTTAATCCTTTCGTTAACACGTTGTCTTTAATCCCAACTGGAATACCAAACAGTGGGTTATTCGTATCATTTGTTTCTTGATCAAGTTGCTTCGCTTGAGCTAATGCCGCTTCTTTATTTAACGTAATAAATGACTTCAGCTCTTCTTCAACACGGTCAATTTGATCATAAGAAGCTGCTACCAAATCAGTTACAGTCAACTCTTTATTATGTAACTTCGCTTGGATTTCTTTTAATGTATAATCAAAAATCGACATGATTTAATCGACCCCCTATTCTAAAATTGATGGAACTTGGAATTGTCCATCTTTTTTTATAGTTGCATTTTTAAGCGCCTCGTCTTGTGTAATCCATTGACGTGGTTCATCTTTTCGAAGCACATTTGTATGTTCATGAACTTGATACAATGGCTCAACACCCTCTGTATCTAAATCTTTCAATACATCTGCGTAACTTAACATATCACTTAATTGTTGAACGAGTACTTCTGTTTCCTCTTCATTTATGTCTAAACGTGCGACATCGGCAATTTTTTTCACTTGATCTTTTGTCACTTTTGCCATTTCCTTCACCTCCACAAGATTTAACGTTTTTTCCTATCTAAGATCATAGCAAACAATAAGTCTGTTGTGCAACTATTGAATTGCTATTTTCTGAAAAATATGACGAATTAATTTCAAGTTTTTTCGAACAATCGGCTATCTTTGATAAACATGAACGAACGCTTCTTCCGCGCCCGCTTCTCTAATAATTAAACTCTCTTGCCTTTGATTTGATCGAATATCAATTTCTAAGTCAAAATGGGGTTGAAAACTATCCATCATCAATCCGTAAACATATTGAGTAAAGCCAACAACTTCAGCTTGCCCGTTAAATTCGATTGGAATTTCTAAAATAAGTCGCTGAATTTCACCATCTTGATAAAAACCTTCACCGATCACACCAACAAAGTTCGGGAAAAAGTCTTCAACCCCAGATTTAAATTCCTCAACTGTTGATGATAAATTCGAATCAAGATTGCGTGCTTCGGTTGATGGAAAAAGCACATACGTCTCATCAATCATCTCCCAACTACCAATCGTTTGACTGCCTCCCTGGACCGTTTTTTTGGCTACAAAACTTCCTGGTACGAGACCATCACGTGGTGCTTCACGATAAATTGCCACCATAATCGGTATTTCTTGGAGCCCATCCTTTGCTCTCAATCGACCCACAACTTCCTCAGCAATTGTTGTCGCTTCAGCTAACATATCATCGAAGTCAATCTCTTCATAATAAAATGGTCCACCAACTTCAGTTTGAAACCGATAAACGGATTTCATCGCAATCCCAATTGAAATCCCCCCCAATTGAACGACATTATCATCCGTTCGAACTAAATAATTCTGTTCTAAAATATGTGATAAATATTTTGGATTTTCCCGTTCAATCTCAATCTTATCTTCTGTTGATGTATCATCATCGATATCTGCCGATGGATTTAAGCCTAGTTCCGTCGACTCCGACTCACGCTCAAGCCAACTGAACAATTCACTATAACCAATTTGCTGACCTTCTTGGAAGAAATACGTATCCGGATCAAACACTGTCGTCGAATGACGCCGCAAATCATTTTCAAGTGCCGTAATATCGAGACGATTAGCAACCTGGTTCGTTGTTACTCCCCGCGATTGACTTAACCGATAAGGCAGGAGCACCTGATATTCTGATTCAGAGACACTGTAATTTGGAATAATCGCTGTTTCTTGACCACTATCTTCCGGCAAAGTCTCATCAATCACTTCATCCCGATTGCTAAAATCAGGCGCACAACCAACAAGAATCAGCATTATTAAAACAACAAGCACTTTACGAACATGCTTCATAATCTCCTCCCCCTCTCCGATCATTCGATCGCCTCGATAAATTGTGCTTCAGTCCAGATTTCAACCTCAAGCTGCTCTGCTCGAGCCAATTTCGAACCCGCATCAGCACCCGCAATCAATAAATCAGTCTTTTTGCTGACACTACCAGTCACTTTTCCACCGAGTGCCTCAATTTTTTCTTTCGCTTCAGTTCGCGTCAATTGTTCAAGTTTCCCCGTTAAAACAATCGTTTTTTGATGAAAAATTCCCTCGCTACTTGTTGCGGTTGGCTTGGCACCTAGGTATGTCGTATTGATTCCTAGGCTCTTTAACTGCTCAATCATCGCTAGCACATCTTCATTTGAGAAGAAGCGTGAAATCGAGTCAGCCATTTTTTCACCAATTTCATCGACTTCAATTAGTTCTTCAAAACTTGCCTCTTTGAGTTGATCAATATTTTCAAATGCAACGGCTAGCGTTCGGGCTGCTGTGACGCCAACGAAGCGAATGCCGAAACCGAATAACAGGCGTTCTAATGAATTTTGCTTTGATGCTTCAATCGCTGTCAACAAATTATCAACTGATTTTTCACCCATTCGTTCGAGCTTTAGCAGTTGATCTCTTTCGAGTTGATAAAGATCGGTAATCTTCTCCACAAGCTCCTGATCGTATAATTGGGCGATAATCTTTTCACCTAAACCATCAATATTCATCGCATGACGTGAGACAAAATGGATTAAGCCTTCTTTTAATTGGGCTGGGCAGTTCAAATTCATACATCTTAAGGCGACTTCACCATCGAGGCGCTCTAACTCAGAGTCACACGATGGACAGTGTGTCGGCATTAAAAATGGCTCCGACTCATTGTCACGCTGCTCTGGAATGACGCGTACGACTTCAGGAATAATGTCACCTGCTTTTTTAATTACAACCGCATCGTTTAGGCGGATATCTTTTTCTTCAATATAATCAGCGTTATGAAGTGAGGCACGTTGAACCGTTGTCCCTGCAACCTTGACAGGTTCAAGCACTGCCGTTGGTGTGACGACTCCCGTTCTTCCGACGCTAAAATCAACACCGATTAATTTTGTCACAACTTCTTCGGCTGGAAACTTATATGCCGTGGCCCAGCGCGGACTTTTGGCAGTCGTTTTTAAAATGTCATGATACTCTAAGCGATCAACTTTGATCACGATCCCATCAATATCATAGGGCAGATCATTACGACGTTCAATCCATGATTCAACGTAGTCAATCACTTGATCGATTCCATCACATTTTTGCCATTCTTGATTTGTTTTAAAACCTAATTCACTTAAATAAGTGAGCTGTTCACTGTGGGTATCAATTGCTCCGGCTTGCCATTCACCTACAGCATAAATAAAAATATCTAAATTTCGTTCGGCTGCGATGCTCGGATCAAGCTGGCGAATCGAACCAGCGGCAGCGTTTCGCGGATTTGCGAACAGGTCAAGTTCTTGTTTTTGACGGTTTTCATTCAGTTTTAGAAATGACTGTTTTGGCATAAAAACTTCGCCCCGGACTTCAATTGTGTTCGTTTCAGCAATCGAAAGTGGAATACTCCGAATCGTTTTTAAGTTTTGTGTAATCTCCTCGCCAACAGTTCCATCACCACGGGTTGCTCCTTGGGTAAAGAGCCCATCTTGATAGCGAAGCGAGACAGCGAGTCCGTCAATCTTTAACTCAGCGACGTAATTAACGGTATCGAGTCCCAGTCCATCACGAACGCGCCGATCAAAGTCACGTAAATCCTCGACATTAAATGCATTAGACAAGCTCAGCATCGGTGTTGTATGTTCAACTTTTTCAAACAGATCAAGTGGTTTTGCACCGACTCGTTGTGTTGGCGAATCTGGTCTAATCAACTCAGGATTGTCTGCTTCAAGCTTAATCAATTTATTGATGAGGCGATCATATTCCGCATCAGGAACCGTCGGGTTGTCCAACACATAATATTGATGATTATACTTATGGAGCAGCTTTCGAAGCTCCTTAATTTGTTCTTCTATCTTCGTCAAAAATCCCACCTCAATTCGTTATTGTTTCGTAATCGGTGCAAATTTTGCCAAGAGGCGTTTAATCCCTGTTGGCGCTGGGAAGGCAACATCAAGCTCAAGCTCTTCAGCTTGGCCAGACACTCTGACAACCGTACCGATTCCCCATTTTTTATGGCTCGCTTTGTCACCAACTTGCCAGTCCTGCTTTTCTCCCCCAGTTGTTTGTTTGCGAGCTGCTCGTTTAACAGGTTGACGTTTTTGAGGCGTTTGGCTTGGGAAAAAGCTTCGCTCATCGTCAGCAATCGCAAATACTGGTGTTGTTTTTTCTTTAGTGAAGCCTTCCAATAGCTGATCTGGAATTTCCTTAATAAATCGACTCATCATATTATTATGTGGTTTCCCAAACAGCGTTCGATATTGAGCGTGAGTTAAATGGAGCTCGCGCTCGGCACGGGTAATGCCAACGTATGCTAATCGGCGCTCCTCGGCCATTTCCTCATGATCATCAATTGATCGGCTATGCGGGAAAATCCCCTCTTCCAGCCCGACAAGAAAGACGACTGGAAACTCAAGTCCTTTGGCAGCATGGAGTGTCATCATCGTGACTTTATTATCAGCAAACGGATCATCATCCATACTGTCAATATCGGAAATTAATGCTAAGTCAGTCAAGAAAGCAATTAACGTTTGGTCATCGCTATTTTTTTCGAAATGTTGGGTAACTGATTTAAATTCATTGATGTTTTCTAGGCGTGTTTCTGCCTCAATTGTTCGATCATTTTTAAGCATTGCTTCATAGCCAGATTTATCTAGTACTTGCTCAACCATATCAGTTGCTGTTAAAAATTCCTGCTGTTTGATCCAATTGTTGATCATTTCGGCAAACTCGGCAAGCGATTTTGTCGCCCGTGCGCTTAGGCCGATAAAATCAACTTCTTTAATTGCAGTAAAAAGGGAAATATCATGCGAAGTCGCATAGCTTTGCAACTTTTCAAGTGTTGTCGCGCCAATACCACGTTTCGGTTCATTGACGATTCGGACAAAACTAACATCATCGTCAGGGTTTGCAATTAATCTTAAGTATGCAAGGACGTCTTTAATTTCTTTTCGGTCATAGAATTTTGTCCCGCCAACCATTTGATAAGGAATATTCGCTTTAACAAATGTCTCCTCAATCACACGTGACTGGGCGTTCGTTCGATAGAGAATCGCAATATCACGATAGTTATACTCACTTTGGTCAATGTATTTTTCAATCTCATTCGCGACATAGAGGCTTTCATAGCGCTCAGTTTGGGCATTGTAATATTTTAACTTTGAACCACCTGATTGCTCCGTCCAAAGCTTCTTCTCTTTATGATCTGGATTGTTTTTAATGACAGCATTGGCTGCATTAAGAATCGATTCCGTCGAACGATAATTTTGCTCTAGGAAAACGATACTCGCATTTGGGTAATCTTTTTCAAAGGATAAAATATTTTTAATGTCAGCACCACGCCAGCGATAAATCGACTGATCCGAGTCACCAACAACACATAAGTTCTCATACTTAGCTGCTAAGCTTTTGACTAAATCATATTGAGCAAAGTTCGTATCCTGATACTCATCAACATGAATGTACTGAAACCTACGTTGATAGTACTCAAGAACCTCTGGCGCTCGTTTAAATAAAATTGCTGTCTGCATAATTAAGTCATCGAAATCGAGTGAATGATTTCTATGGAGTGTTCTTTGATAATCCTGATACACATCAGCAACCATTTTGCTAAAATAATCACCGGCTCGTTTCTGATATTGATCTGGAGTTTGGAGCTTATTTTTTGCATTGCTAATCTCAGCTAAAAACCCACGTGCAGAAAACTGCTTCGGATCGATATTTCTCGCTTTTAAAATATTTTTAATCACTGTTAATTGATCGGCCGTATCAAAAATCGTAAAGTTACGATTGATCCCGATCTTATCCGCATCACGTCTTAGAATCCGAACACACATCGAGTGGAAAGTCGATACCCACATATAATCCGCTTCTGGTCCAACGAGATTGCTGACCCGATTCTTCATTTCTCGAGCTGCCTTATTAGTAAATGTAATCGCTAAAATATTGCGAGGCGCGACATCTTTTTCTTCTAATAAATAAGCAATCCGATGTGTTAATACGCGCGTCTTCCCACTCCCGGCACCTGCCATAATTAAAAGCGGACCATTTGTTTTTTGAACCGCTTCCTGTTGTCTTTTATTTAACCCTGTAAGTAAGGGATGAGTTGATTGACTCATACTGCCACCACCTTTACTAATCTTTTTTAACATTGACTGTTGCAATTGCTTCCTCAAAGTTTTCATATAAACTATTGCCAACAACTATTGTATCAGCAAATTGAGCCATTTGCTCCGCTTGCGCAAGTGTCGTGATTCCACCACCATAAACAAGTTTCGTCTTATTTAAAACTTGCTTTACTTCGCGGACCAACTCTGGGTCACCGTATGTACCACTATACTCTAAATATAAAATCGGCAAATGAAACATCTGCTCAGCCATTTGTGCATAAGCAATCACATCGGCACGATCTGGAAGCTTGCAATTCGTCACTTGATACGCCTTTGCCTCCGGATTTAAAATCACATAACCTTCAGTCAGAATTTCAGACCAATTAATCAGTTGACCATAATCTTTAATCGCTTGATGTTGAGCATCAAGCAACCATTTTTTATCTCGGCTATTAAGGACAATCGGAATACCATAAAAATCAAAGCCAGGCACGATCGCATCAGTTGTTGATACTTCCAGCACACAAGGAATCGGATACCGACGAATGTGATTTAATAAATCAATCACACCTTCAAGCGTAATATTATCCGTCCCACCAACGATAATTGCATCCGTACCTGATTGACAAACTTGATCGAGTTGCTCATCCGTTAATGATTTTGCCGGATCTAATTTAAATACATGCTTCCATGTCTTTCGGTTATCCAACATGAAGCCCCCTAACTTTACCTTTTAATTGATGACCATTCGATAAATGCGCCATCAACATGATACCATCTTAAATTATAACAAAAACCGCACCTATAAGGGGAGTTTTTTGCTAAAAGGTTGAATTGAAAATCTTTGTCGCTAGGATCGGAGTTATTCGTTACCTCTACATCTAATTTTTCGACGAGGCAGGGCATGATTAAACCCCTTTCGTTGCAGATCGAAGCTGAATCCGACATAAACTCTTACAATTAAAAATGCAGACTTTATAGATAATAAGAAAAACCTCGAATCGTGTTCAATTCAAGGTTGATCTTTGGTGTTAAACTAAACTCATTTACTTCGAATCAGCTGGAAAAACTAATCCGACAGATTTTCTTGCTTGGTCGAGAACTTTGATCGTCGTTAAAGAATTTTCAAATGAATTAATTGGACTCTCTAGCTGACCAGCCTTAATTAACTCAACAAAATGGTCTATCTCATAAAACATCGTTTCTTGTTTTTGTTCAACAGAAATATTTGTTATCGTTCCATCTTTGTCTATTCGTGTTAATCCTTGCATATCGCTAATTTTATCAATCACGATCGTGCCATTTTCACCTTGGACTTCAGAAGGGACATGGGAATTCGTAATTTTTGAAAACATCAAATCAGCGGTAAGTTCGGGGTACTTAATCGCCATCGTACCCAAGCCATCCACGCCCGAATCAAGCATCATCACATTCGCTGAAACATGATCTGGCTCACCAAATAGCGCAACCATCGGATAAGCCGTATAAACCCCAATATCCATCAGCGCTCCATTCGATAATTCCGGTTTAAAAGCGTTGGCGACTTCCCCTTCTTTATAACGATCATAGCGAGAGGAATACTGACAGAAGTTTCCGACGAATCGTCTCACTGGCGCGATTGCTTTAATCTGTTCTCTTGAGACTCCCACAGCTAAAGCAATGGGATTCTTGAGTGACTAAGCGTTCGCAGTCCATTTCTGTTTTGAACAGTCCTCAAGATGAGGGTATCTCATTACCCCTCATAGGGCAGAACATATAGTTCC
>DUPD01000035.1 GCA_012838505.1 Bacilli bacterium
GCTGATATTCGTAGGCTACCTTTAGCTTTTAATAACAAAACTAAAAACAGACGGAAGAAAAATTTAATTTTTCTCCGCCTGTTTTATTTTCAGGGTTTTTTTCAGGGGTTATTGGACAGCCCCTTTTCGCATCTTTAAACTGTCTACTTCGGACTAATTTTGAGTTGAAGAACATCAAAATGTCCGTAGTGGGTCCCATTACGGACTATTTTCATTTAAAATTATGGCGAAATGTCCTTAGTTCGCCAACTACGGACAAATTCGCTTAGGAATCTCGAAAAAATGTCCGTAGTTGGATTAAAAAACTGCTGATCATCGTTAAAAAATTAATCGGACAAGCTTTTCCCAATCACATCATCAATCCCACAGCCAATTATAATTGATTGAGGTTTAACCGACTTTGTATATTCCCAAGCTCCCTGGCCGCCAAGATAAAATTTGATTTCAGGATGCTCTTTAGCAATCTGATCTAAATCGCGTAACAAATGCTCAGCTTTCTCAAATGGAATCAATGTTGAAGCTGACAATAAGACCTTATCTGAAACCAATAATTAAAATAATCTGATATCTTTTCATTTAAGGTGGTATAATTAACTTAAATAAGACGGTATATGACAAAATTCGTACTAAAAACACATCCTATGATGAAGAATCAATCAGTAAAAAAATAAGTGACTGGTGGGTGGAAAAGATGGAAAGAGGTAATGTTTTAGTTATTGGAAATTCAGGCGTTGGTAAGTCCACTTTAATTAACGCGGTTCTTGGGGAAAATAAAGCTGAGACTGGATTTGGTACAAAGGGGACAACAGAAGAATTACAAATATACGACAGTGAGGAAATTCCCTTTCGACTTGTCGATACTGTAGGATTTGAGCCCTCTTTTCTTAAAGCGCGTAAGGCTGGCAATGCGGTGAGAAAGTGGTCAAAAGCAAGTGCAAAAGAAGGACATGAAGATAACAAAATTAATGTGATTTGGTTTTGTGTAGATGGAACCGCAAAGAAGTTATTTGAAGAAACGCTCAAGAGTCTATCAAGGGCAACAAGAATGTGGGGAAGTGTGCCGATTATTGTTGTCATAACTAAATCTTATGGCGAGCCAGACCGAGTTGAAAATGTTGAGATGGTCAACCAAGCCTTTGACGAACAAAAGGAAGGAACAAAAAAACCATCGGCAATTATTCCTGTCGTTGCATCGAGCTATACGATTAATGATACAACAATCGTTCCCCCAGAGGGAATCACGGAATTAATCGATGCAACAAATGAATTGATGCCTGAAGGGATTAAGGCTGGAGATAACGACGTTTATAAATATAAGTTAAAAAGAAAAAGAGTCTTTGCGCAAAGTATTGTTGGGATTTCGACCGCGGCTGGCGTAACGGTGGGAGCTGTTCCAATTCCATTTGCAGACGCAGCACTTTTAGCGCCAATTGAGCTGGGTGAGATTCGAGCGTTATCTAGATTATATGAAATTGACAAGAATGAAAAATCGAGTGCATTCTTAAATCGAATTATCGAAGTAGGAACTGTTGGCGTAGCTGCCAAAGCTGCTATTAACGGCTTGAAAGCTATTCCGGGAGTTAATCTAGCAGCAAGTGTGATCAATGCGATTGTTGCAGGTGCGTTTGTTGCTGCAATTGGACAAGCATCAATCTTTGCATTCGAAAAAATTTACACTGGGGAAAAGAGTCTTGAAGATCTCGATTGGATAACGAAGCTAATAGAGAATCAACTATCAAATCAATTCGTAGAAAAGGTTATGACAGTCATCCAAAACATTCAAGAGAACGACGATACGAAGGACAATAGTAAGTCAATCGGATCAATGATTATGCCCTTATTCGCTAAAGATGAACTAGAGACCGAATAAACAGATAATCGAAAGAATTCTAAAAGGCTGAGAGCATTCGCTGCTTCAGCCTATTTTTTTAGAACTATTAGGGAAATGTTTAGTGTGAGTGGTGGCGAATTCGCTAAATCTTCCCCAATTTTCTTGCTTGGAAAAATTTTCGTACCGAGAGTTAAAGGAAATCATAATTGGCTTGTTATCGAGATTGGCAAACCGAGAAAAACAAATAATTTGTCTATGTGTGAATTTAATTTCAAAAAAGCAAAGTACCTTCCGGTTGATAACGTTACTTTGCTTTTTTATTTTAACTATTTTAATATAAACTTAGTGTCATCTAGTATTCAATTTTACATAACAGAAAATACGCGGAAGAAGGAGCAACAATCATGAACATCCATCCAATTAAGGCCTTTAATGATAATTATATTTGGATTATTGAAAGAGAGACAGAAGCGGTCGTAGTCGATCCTGGAGAAGCGGCGGGGGTGTTGGCTTATCTAGATCAAGAAAAATTAGATCTAACCGCAATTTTATTAACGCATAATCATGATGATCATACTGGTGGGGTTGCGCAAATTTTAGCGAAGTATTCAAATACACCTGTTTATGGCCCAGAGGAAACGCAACCGCTCAATGATCATGTTTTAGCAGAAGGCGATTCATTTGAGTTACTCGAGGAAAAAGTAAAAGTATTCGACACGCCTGGACACACAGAAGGTCACATTAGTTATCTTTTTGGCGATGCACTGTTTTGTGGGGATTCATTATTTTCAGCAGGCACAGGTCGGGTTTTTACCGGCGATTATCAAGCACAATATGATACGCTTCAAAAGTTTAGGCAACTAAACGATACTGTCAAAGTCTATCCTGCTCACGAATATACCGAAACAAACTTACGCTTTGCCCAATCAATCGAGCCAACAAATCAAGCAATAGCTGAAGCTCTCAAAGAAGTAAGGAAATTGAGGGCAGCAAACAAACCAACATTACCATCTACAATCGCGCGAGAAAAAGAAATTAACCTCTTACTACAGGCAGAAACGCTTAATCGATTTATTGAGTTACGAAAAGCGCGCGACAATTTTTAACAAGAAACAGCTATGATAATTAATATAGGATTGATGAAAAATGATTAATCTTGCCCTTACAACTGATACATGGGGGCGTATCGTCACGAATAAGCGTTTTTCATCATCATGCTAAACTCACAAATCGCCCCACCATCTCGATAGGCATACACACATCACCACCTAAAACATACACTGTTTAAAAAGGAGCGTGATGCAAATGCTCGGCGCATTGCCAACTAAAATAAAAACGTGTCAGGTCAGCGACGGACCGCACAAAACAATCTACTTCCCACAGGTCGTCATCACTAAGGATCGGCCGCTAGAAAACGTCGTTAATCAGGCAATTGTTACCCAAACTCAGGGAAAGATTCCAAACTAAAAAACACTTAAAGCCAATTGCACCAAAGGATTTAAGTGTTTTTTATTGATCAATTTGGAACGATATCTCGATATTTCTTACGGAGTTCACTTAGTTTTTTCAAGTTTTCCATTGAGCTTTCTTCTAACTCCTGACCAACGAGCATAATTAATGCTTCCACAACTGTGAGTGGCCCAATCATTGAGTGAAAATCCCAAATATCACCTCTGTCAGCATATAAAACATAATTGGCAAGCTGATTCATATCGGCAACAAGCTGGTCAGTAAATAAAATCGTCTCAATGCCTAATTCATTCGCATAATCAAGCAGCGCTTTTGATTCAGGTAATAGTTTTATAAATTGAAAGATAATGATGAGATCATTTTTTTCAAAATGGATCATTGATTCAAAGATGTCATGCCCGCTTTTGGCGACGCGTTCGACAGGGATGCCGAATCGTTTTAATCGGTGACTAAGCAATGTTCCTAAACCTTCTGAAGAAGAGGGGGCATGCAGAAAGACACGATCACATTTTATGATCGTTTGAACAGCATCCTTTAAGTCCTGGCGATTTAAGTGTGTATGTGTTTGAAAAAGGTAGTCATAGTTTTGTTCAATAATTCGATTAAACAAATCATCATCGCCGATATCAAGCATAAAATTTCTCAGCTTATTTTCTGGTGTTGATTCGATGCGATTTTTTACATGAGTCTTAAAAGCTTTGAAATTCTTAAAGCCGGCGAGCTCCCAAAAGCGAGAAACGGTTGCAACACTGACTTCAGCTTCTTTTGCCAAATCCTCAATCGACATGTAGGCAATTTTAAAGCCTCTTTTCTCAACAACTTCGAGCACTTGTTGTTGCTTTGTTGACAGCTGCATTTTATCGAGATTTAAAAGTAGTGACATAATAAGCAACTCCTTAGACCATTTTTTCTCATTATAACCGACAATTCAACTGTGTAGTGTAAATTTATTTTCACAATTGAAATTATCTTACTTTATTTTATTATCTCTTAACCGCCTCTTTACATGAAATTAATCTTTTCTATGTACGATAGAGATAGTTCAAAATTAGAGGAGGAAACAACCGTGCCAAATAGTTTAGAGAGAACAGAGTATACACAGTCACAGAAAATGATGATTTTTATTTTAGCAATGTCGCTTAATGGTCTTGCAAATTTATTTACAGAATTACTGCCAGAGTTTGAAATCGGACCAATTGACATTTCAATCTCGTATCCAGCATTTATTCCAGTTATTTTGGTCATTCTATTTCATCCGCTCTATGCAGCACTTGGCGCTTCAGTCGGTGAGATCATCTTCGGAGATTTATTATTAGGTGATTTTGGCGGACTTGGTGAGGTCGAGGGGTTTTTACAAATTACATTGGCAATGTATATCGCAGGACTGCTTGTTAGGGATCCAACGAATCGAAAGCAAGTTGGAATCGCAGCACTGATGGCCGTTACAATTGATCAAGTTCTCGGTGCCATTGTAGATATCGGAAAAGTCTGGTTTGGAGTAGAGGAGCTCGAGGCTGTAGCAGGATTGCCTGAAAGTATTTTGGCAATTGAAGCGTTCAGTTTCGTTAATAACATGCTCTTTACTGGAATCCTGTTCGGTTTAATTCCAACGCTCTATTTACTACCAAGACTTTACGGGAAAATTGAGCCATTAATGGGGATGAAGCCACGCGTCAAAAACGAGAGAGGTTCGATGACCGAGTTCATTTCAGTTCGTTTAATTATTATTACGATTTTCCTTGGCTTTGTCGGACTTGTTGCGGAATTTATGGCGGAGATGGATATTAATTTTGCTGTCTGGAAACCTGAATTTCTTGAACAATTTGGCGATGGATTTATTTGGTTACCGATCTCTGCCGCAGCAATTATTTTAATTGTCGTTGTCGGAGTCGCTATAAAATTAGCAAATAAGAATAAAAAGGGTGCAGAAGAATGGTCAGCGTAAATCAACCGATTATCGAAGTTAAGGATGTTCACTACCAGTATCCTGGTGCTGAAGATCCTGTCTTAAAAGGCGCAAATTTAACCATCAACAAAGGTGATTTTCTTGCGATTATTGGTGGGAATGGAAGTGGAAAGTCAACGATTTGTAAGACGATCAACGGCCTGATCCCCCACTATTTTTCTGGTGACTATCAAGGAGAAGTACGTGTTAAAGGAAAATCAGTTAAAGAATTATCTGTTTCTGTTTTAAGCCACCTCGTTGGTTACGTTTATCAAGATTTTGAAAATCAATTAATGAAGCTAACTGTGTTCGAAGATGTTGCCTTTTCACCACTTAATTTCGGCTTCCCCGATTATAAGGAAAGAGCAATGCACGCATTAGAGCTGCTCGGGATCACCCATCTCAAAGACCAAACAGTCTGGGAATTGAGTGGTGGGCAAAAGCATTTAACTGCTCTAGCTGGCGCACTCGCACTTGATCCTGAAGTGCTGATCATTGACGAACCTGTTGCTCAGCTCGATCCACAACATGCAACTGAAATCTATGACAAATTAAAATATTTAAATGAAAGTTTAGGAAAAACAATTATCACGATTGAACACCATACGGAATTCATTGCCAACTACTGCAAACAAGTCGCGCTCATTGAAGATGGGCAAGTCAAATGGCATGAAGATGTGAGAACGGGTTTATTAAAAATTACTGAACGACATGGGGCAAAAATTTATCCGCCACAAGTGACGCAAGCAGCGATGTTGCTTAATGATTACCGAACAAAAGACGAGCTACCAATTACGGTACAAGAAGCGGTCACTTACTTTAAAGACTATTATTTTTATCCTGATTCTAATCGCCACAAACCAAATCTAAGACCAACAAGTTCAGCGATTTTATCAGTCAACAATCTACGATATGAAGTGAAAACATTAAATAAGCAACGAAAAACTATTTTAGATATACCCGAAATGACGCTCTATGAAGGCGATCGAGTTGCGATTGTTGGTAATAACGGAGCTGGAAAAACAACCTTAATGAAAAGCCTGGCAGGAATCATTCGCCCACAAGCTGGAGAAATCACAATTGGCGACATCAACGTATTAAAAACGTCTGTGGAAAAATTGTCGAGCCATATTTCTTATATCTATCAAAATCCCGAGGAAATGTTTATCCAGGATACGATCAAAAATGATATCACTTATTTTGGAAAAGTCCGTAACCTTGAACAAACGGAACTCTATGAACAGATTGCTGAATCGTTAAATATGAGACATTTATTCCCACTTGATGGTCGTTTATTAAGTGGTGGTCAACAACGGCGGTCTTCAGTCGCAATTGGCTTAGCAATGTTACCAACGATTATGATGCTTGATGAACCAACAGCAAGCCTTGATATCGGCCACCGAAAACAATTGGTCGATATTTTGCACTCGATTAGAGATAGGATCAAAACAGTGGTGATTGCAACACATGACATGCAACTTGTTGCTGAATGGGCAACCCGTGTGATCGTGATGGAGCACGGGAAAGTCATATTTGATGGGACACCAAAGCTATTGTTTGATCGGGTTGAAATTTGGAAACAAGCAGGACTTAAACTCCCACAAATCGCGGAACTAAGTCTTGCCTTAAATATTCAGTCAACACTCTCAGTCGATGAATTTGTCGCATGCGTGAAGGAGGTAAGTGTCAATGGATTTAACGGCTAAAATTAAAAACGTCCTTAATGTTGAAACAATCAAGCTTGAATTGATTAAAACTGCTTTCGGAAAACCAGATGTTTACTTGGCTAAAATCGATCCAAGGGTGCTAATCTTTTGGTACTTGGTCATCAGTCTTTTACCTTGGTTCACGTTTAACAATACGATTTTAATCACGATTATCATTTATACTGCATTTTTAGCAGTTGTATCAAGAGTGAGTCCATTGATCCTGAGTTTACTGGGAATAGGGATTATTACGGAACTATTTACGATTTTGTTTTTTTCAGCCATCTTTGGTGATGGTTCATTCGAAGCGGTAATGCCACTGCTAACGTTATCAATGAAAATTTTTATCATGTCGATTGCGAGTGTATCTGTGTTTGCTAGTATGAGCCCGGAAAAGTTGAGTGACGGCTTATTAAGTATCGGTTTACCAGCCCAATTTAGCTTTTCAATTTCTTATGCTTACCGGATGCTCCCGATTTTGATTGATGAATACCATCAAATTTTTCAATCGTTCAGGTTGCGTGGGAAAACACCAGAAAATCATGGATTCCTAAAATGGCGAATGCTTTACTACTATATTAAAGTATTTGTTAAATCATTTTATCCATTAATGTTGAATGTCGCAAAACGGACAAGGCTGACAGTTGAAGCATTGGAAGTACGAGGGTTTTCCTATTCACTCCATAACCCTGAAGCAAAGAAACAAAAATTAGCTTATTTAAAACTTAGAAAGAAAGACTATCTTTTTATCGTTTCACAATTGGCGATTATCTTGCTGATTCTATGGTTTGGTACTCAATTCCCATCCTAATCAACTAACTTTTAATAGAGGAGAATGTATATGCAAATTGATTTTCATACCCATGCAAATTTATCAAAAAAAATTACGACTTCATTAGAAGACTTTAAAGAAAAAATGCGAGCAGCTAAGGAAAGTGGACTTACTGCGCTGGCAATAACAGAGCACTTTAATTCAGCAAATATTGTTGAACTCTATCAAACGCTTGAAACTGAATTCTCATATCAAGCAGACTATTATGAGATTGAAGGACTTAAAGTGTTTTGTGGTTTAGAAGTTGATGTGAAAGAAACCGGACACTTCTTAGTGATCGGGGATCGTGACGCTATTTTTTCAATCGCTCAAATACTTGTTGATTATCAAGCTGAGGACAACTTTATCCCTGTCAAACAGCTTATCGATCTACTTGAAGGATACAATGTCCTGAAAATCGGTGCTCACCCATTGCGAGAATCAACACCTTGGCATCACCACGACACAGCTGTGCTGGAGCAATTTGACGCATTTGATTTGAATGGCAAGGATCTTTACACATATGGCCCAGAGATTGAAGAGCGGGTTAGAAGTTTTGCTAATAAATATCAAGTCCCAGTAGTTGGTGGCAGTGACACGCATCAACACTTACAATACGGCTCAATTGTTAACACCTTTCCTGATTGTGAAACAATTGATCAGCTAAAACAAGCGATCCAAGTTGGTAATTACACAACAAAAATTTCACCACATCTAGCTGAGAAGGTAAAAGCAGCTAATCAAGTGAAGAGAATGATTAAAGAAAAAACGTTAGTTTAATCGATTTAAGCACACATCAAATTAGATAACCAAACTAATTTGGTGTGTTTTTGTCTGTAAAATGATAATAGGAAACAAAACCTACCACTACTGTGTTGGAGGATGATGTCAAGCTGAAAATGAAATAAAATCTAACTAACACTAAATATAGACACAATTTGTCCATTGACCTACAATATGTTGCGTGCTATATTTATCTCAACAAAAGTGAATACTCTTTTGAAATGGAATCCAGTGGAAATCTGGAACGGTCCCGCCACTGTAAGAGCAGATGCTTAAGTCAGGTCTTTTTTAAAAGTGTAATGATTGAACGTTCATACTTCGAGGCAGAGTATCAAACAAGATCCTTGGGGAGAAATATGCCTTCTTAAGGATTTTTTGCCTTGAACGTTAAATACATAGTGCAAGGATAAGAGAAATTCACGAATACCTTTACTGGGGCAACAATAATTGAAAGGGGAAATAAGCAATGATGGACACACAATTGGTGCAGCAATCACCAGTCAAATTAGCGATTGAAAAGAGGGACGGAAGATCGCAAAAATATGATCCGGCGAAAATTAAAAATGCCTTGATTCAAGCGACACAAAATTCAAATTTACCCTATTCCAAAGCAATGATTGAGGCCATTACGGATGAGGTTGATCAGATTATCCAGGCTAATGACCCTACATTGATCACGACACTTCTTATTGATGATTATGTTTTGAAACGCTTACAGGATCGTAGTATGTTTGATTTAGCTGACAGCTACCTCCAGCGTCGAAAGGAAAAAGCTGAAAAGCGAAAAAATAGTCGTGATATTAATCGAAAAATTGATCAGCTGTTAGAAAAAGATCCGACGGTTGTCAATGAAAATGCTAATAAAGATAGCAATGTTTTTAATACTCAGCGTGACCTAACAGCCGGAAGTGTTGGGAAAACGATCGGTCTAAGAATGCTGCCACCGCATGTTGCTAATGCCCATGAAAAAGGGGAGATCCACTATCACGACTTAGATTACACACCATATGCGCCGATGACAAACTGTTGTTTGATTGATTTTAAAACAATGTTTGAAGAGGGGTTTGAGATCGGTAATGCTGAAGTGGAATCACCAAGATCGATTCAGACGGCAGCAGCACAAACGGCACAAATTATTGCCAACGTAGCTTCAAGTCAATACGGTGGTTGTAGCTTTGATCGAGTCGATGAAGTTTTAGCCCCATATGCACAGCTCAACTATGATAAAAATCTTGCAACAGCGAAAGAGTGGATTGATGGGGAGGATCGTCAAAAGCAATTTGCAATTGAAAAAACGAAAAAAGATATTTATGATGCGATGCAAAGCTTGGAATATGAAATTAATACACTTTATACCTCACAAGGCCAAACACCATTCACGACACTAGGTTTCGGTTTAGGGACAAGCTGGCTAGCGCGTGAAATTCAATCATCGATTCTTAAAATCCGCATTAAAGGATTAGGCAAGGAAAAGCGAACGGCAATTTTTCCAAAACTCGTCTTCACATTGAAGCGAGGCGTTAACCTTGAGGCAGATGATCCGAATTACGACATTAAGCAACTGGCGTTAGAGTGCTCAACGAAGCGGATGTATCCAGACGTATTGAGCTACGATAAACTTGTTGAACTGACAGGTAGTTTTAAAGTGCCAATGGGTTGTCGTTCATTCCTGCAATCGTGGCAAGACGAAGACGGCAATGAGGTCACTTCAGGTCGGATGAACTTGGGTGTTGTGACATTAAATCTACCGAGAATCGCGATTGAAGCAGACGGGGATTTTGATAAATTTTATGGCTTACTAGATGAGCGACTCGCGGTGATGAAAGATGCGCTAATCTTTAAAGCCAAGCGAACGATGGAAGCAAGGCCAGAGAACGCGCCAATTTTATATTTACACGGTGCTTTCGGACAAAAACTGAAAACAACAGATGAAGTAGCGAAACTTTTCTTAAATAAACGCGCAACAGCTTCATTAGGATATATCGGACTTTATGAAGTTGCAGCTGCATTTTACGGTAAAGCATGGGAGGACAACCCTGAAGCGAAAAACTTTACCTTAGATGTGATCCAAATTCTCAAGGCAAAAGCAGATGCATGGGGCGATGAGACGAATATTCACTTTAGTGTCTATTCAACACCAAGCGAAAGCTTAACTGACCGTTTCTGCCGTCTGGATCATGAAAAATTTGGTGTGATTGAAGAGATTACTGACAAAGGCTATTACACGAACAGTTTCCACTATGACGTTCGGAAAGCACCGACGCCATTTGAGAAAATTGATTTTGAAAAAGTCTATGCGCCGTATACAAGTGGTGGATTTATCCACTATTGTGAGTATCCAAAACTACAAACGAATCCGAAAGCATTAGAAGCTGTTTGGGACTACGCCTACGATCGGGTTGGTTATTTAGGCACGAATACACCGATCGATCACTGTTATGAGTGTAATTACGATGGCGATTTTAACCCGACTGAACGTGGCTTTGAATGTCCAAACTGTGGTAACACAAATCCGGAAACATGTGATGTCGTCAAAAGAACGTGTGGCTACTTAGGTAACCCACAAAAACGACCAATGGTAGAAGGGCGCCATGAAGAAATTTCCGCCCGGAAAAAGCATATGAAAGGATTTGATCTTGATTAAATCAATTCCGATGACATGGACAGCTGAAGCGTTTAGTCTCGGTTATGTTGCAGACTATAAGCCATACAATTTTGTCGATGGAGAAGGTGTTCGTTGTAGTTTATACGTGAGTGGTTGTCCATTCGCGTGTCGCGGTTGCTATAACGTGGCGGCGCAAGATTTTGCTTATGGCAGCCCATACACGAAAGCGTTAGAAGACCAAATTATTGAAGATTTAAGCGCCGATTACTGTCAGGGACTCACTCTGCTCGGTGGTGAACCATTCCTCAATACTCAAGTGACGTTATCATTGTGCAAAAGAGTTAGAGAAGTGTACGGTTCAACGAAAGATATTTGGTCATGGAGTGGCTACACATTTGAAGAGCTAATCAACGGTAGTGATGACAAAGTTGAACTTTTGAAATTAATTGACGTACTCGTTGATGGCCGATTTGAAGAGGCGAAGAAAGATTTAAATCTCGCTTTTAGAGGGAGTTCAAATCAAAAGATTATCGATGTCCCTAAATCATTAGCAGCTGATCAGCTGATTCTTTGGAATGATGGGAACTACTGATCATCTTAAGTCGGTAGATATTGAGTTGATAAATAAAGGTCGAGTCGTTCATTTTTCAGATGAATGACTCGACCTTAATTACTGTGTTTGCTCCAATCGAAGCAGATAATTCTGGAGTTAGCTGAAACTGAAATGCGCTAACTCTAACGATTAATCAACGATTTTATAACCCACTTCTTCCATCATCTCAACAGTCAGTTTTAAGCTAATGCCTTTGCTCGCGTCTCCATCAACGAATGATCCAGCTAATTCTGACATTTCATCAATATCAACAGCGTCATAATTGACTGTTACTGACTCAACTAAACGATCATCTAAGTAATCGATCTGATGCTTCACACCTTCTGTAGAGTCATAGCCAACCAAAAATTCCGCCATCATTTCCTCTGCTTCTTCTGCAGTACTTACACCTAAAGCTTCATAAGTTGTTTCAGTTTTTGACGTTTGTTCGATGACCTTATCTCCTTCTGCGATCAACACAATTTCATTAGTAAAGCCATCTTCATCATAAACTAGTTTAGTCGTACTTTCTTCAGCAGACTGGCAAGCGACTAGTGCAAACAAAATTAACCCTAATAAAGCAAACTTAAACCATTTTTTCATCAAACGATTTCCTCTCCCTTTAATTTTTAGAAAAGCAATTTGAAGACACATCAACTATATTATAGAATTGTGAATTTTCTAACAATAGGAGAAAAGACTCATATTCTAAGTTTCCAAAAAACTTTCAATTAATTTTCAACTGGTGAATCAATCAAGTATTTTTGATAATTTTTTCATGCAAAGTATTAATTCTGAAATTTAAATGTCTAGATACCTGAGTCAATTTCATAATACAAAAATCTAGCTAAGAACACGAACAATTACAAATGAAAATACAATATCATACGTAAATAAAGAAGCCTAATCAAGTGATTGGAACGGCAGGCGGCGACTCCAGCGGGAACAATCGTGTCCGAAGATCCAGTGATAAAAGCTTGGAAAGCTTTTATCA
>DUPD01000036.1 GCA_012838505.1 Bacilli bacterium
CTGGTAGTGTGGTAACTCCATTTTACAAGAAAAGGCGATTTTTTTGAATAGTTTTTTAAAAAATAATTATAAAAAGGGCTGTCACCGAAAATCAGTTTTTACTGACTTTCTGGACAGCCCCTTTTTTTCTATTGAGCAATAATTAAATCTTTTAAGTTTTCCTTAAATACACCTTGTTTGATCATCTCAATTTCAAATTTATAAGGTGGTTTTCTATTTTTTTTATCTTCACCAACGTAAGGTGTTTCAAGAATCTTTGGAATGTCCTGTAACTGTGGATGGTGAACAATATTGTGCAGAACATCAAAACCAATATGACCGAAACCAATATTCTCATGACGATCTTTATGTGCACCACGGACGTTCTTACTATCATTTACATGGACTACCTTAATCCGATCAACACCGACAATGCGATCAAATTCATTGAGCACCTCGTCAAAATCTGTCACCAGATCATAACCAGCATCATGGACATGACATGTATCAAAACAAACAGACAATTTATCATTATGAATCACACCATCAATAATCTGTGCCAATTCATCAAATGTCCGGCCAATTTCCGTCCCTTTACCAGCCATAGTTTCTAATGCAATTTGAACATTTTGTTCAGCTGTTAACACTTCATTTAAACCTTCAATAATTCTTGCGATTCCTAATCCTACACCCGCACCAACATGGGCACCTGGATGTAAAACAATTTGCTTTGCTTGAAGTGCTTCAGTTCGTTCAATTTCACTTCTTAAAAAAGAGACTGCTAACTCAAATGTTTCTGGCTTCGTTGTATTACCTAAATTAATAATATACGGTGCATGAACGATGAGATCTTCAATCCCATTTGTCTTCATATGCTCAAGTCCCGCTTCGATATTTAATTCTTCGATTGCCTTACGACGTGTATTTTGAGGTGCGCCAGTATAAATCATCATCGCTGTTGCTCCATAACTTGCTGCTTCCTCACTTGATCCAACCAACATCTTTTTACCACTCATTGATACGTGTGAACCTAATTTCAATTTCACCACTCCCTATTTTCTATATTTATCTTGTTTTAACTTACGTTTAATTCGCTGTTGCTCTTTACGCAATTTAGCTTTGTATCCTGGCTTAACTTTCTTAGGACGTTTAACGCGTTTCCACGCTTCTTGATCAAGATCATTGCCTCGCTTTTCACGAACGGTTCGATGGTTCCAGGCCTTGATCTCTCTCCATTCACCTTTAACAATCTCATAGTTTGAAAATTCAAGTCCATCTTCAGACAACTTCGTTAAAAGTGGGAAATCATCCTCACCGTATAAATGAATGGCTGTACCTTCCATTCCCGCACGTGCTGTTCGGCCAATTCGATGAATGAAAAACTCTGTTTCTTTTGGCAATTGAGCATTAATTACATGACTAACGCCTTCAATATCAATTCCTCGTGCAGCTAGATCTGTCGCAACAATATATTGATACCTCAGAGCTTGAATCTCTTTTAAAACCCGTTTTCTTTCTCTTGCTGACAATCCACCATGAAGGATCCCCACATTTAAACCTTGCTGAGCTAAATCGTGATACAACTCATCACACGCTTCTTTGCCATTAGCAAAGATAATCGCTAAATATGGATGAATGGCTTTAGCAATTTGACCAATTACCTCTGCTGGCTTACGATGACGTAAAGGAACAAGTCTATTTTCTAACAAATTAGGTGAAACATGGTCTTTTATTTCAATAAAAGTAGGGTTATTCAGATACTTTTGTAAAAATGGTTGCAATCGCTTCGGAATCGTCGCCGAAAAAACAAGAATCTGAACATTAGGATCAGCCTTCACTAATATTTGATCAATTTCATTAATCAGCCCTAGATCCAACATCAGATCTGCTTCATCAACAACAAACGAGCGTGCAGTGTAAATATTGACGGCTCCTTCATTGATTAAATCTAATAACCGACCAGGAGTCGCAACGATAATAGCTGGCTGTTCAGTTAATTTTTCAATCGTTCGCTTTTTATCTGTCCCACCAATAAAAAGCTTAGCTTGAACCTGTTGTTCAAAATTTAAAAGCGTTAAAATCTTTTTAACTTGATCAAAAATTTGACTAGCCAACTCTCGCGTCGGTGTCGTAACAACAAATTGAACATTTTTTTCCTCAGGATTCAATTGATTAAATAAGGGTAATAGAAACGCATGTGTTTTTCCCGATCCTGTTTGTGATTGACCAATGATGCTCTCATTTCTTAATGTAGCTGGAATCACTTTTTCTTGAATTGCCGTCGGTTGCTTAAAGCCTAGTTGATCGACTGTCCGTTCAAGCTCTGGCTTTAAATTAAATGCCTTAAAATCATAATTTTTCATAATAAACTCCTCATCTAAAAACGACTTGTCTTACTTATTATAGACACAAAATGTCGATTACGCACTTGATTAAATTAAAATCAATTGACTTCTTAAACTTTTAACAGATTTAAAGTACGAATCTACAAAAACTGAAATGGCTCCGTACTTATCTTCGTTTCAATCACTTGAATCGAAGCATCAACTTTTCTTCTCAGATAAGTAGCTACAGCTTCAACCATAATCTGCTCAATATGATGGCCCGGATCGATAATGGATAGTCCAGTCGCTTCAGCATCTTGAGCAAAGTGAAAGGATACATCTCCTGTTATGAAAACATCCGCCCCCATCCGCTTAGCATGTGGATAATATTTTTCCCCACTACCACCAAGAATAGCCACTTTTTTCACTTGACTTCCAAGTTCTCCTGAAACCCGTAAACCTTCTAATTGAAAAATTTCCTTCAATTTGATTGCTAGTTGTTTCAAAGTAGTTGCTTCTTCTAATGATCCAATTCGTCCTAACCCATACTGGATCCCGTTATTTTCAAGCTTGATTAGATCATAAGCTGGTTCCTCATAGGGATGTGATTTAACAATTGCTTGAATTGCTTTAGTCCGCAACGATTGATGCATAAGATATTCAAGTTTTACTTCATCAACATATTCTCGCTTATTTGACTCACCAAGATAAGGGGAAGCATTGTCCATCGGTCTAAATGTACCCGTCCCTTTAACTCTAAATGAGCATTGTTCGTAATCACCAAGCTGACCAACACCTACTTTAGTTAAAGCTTGATCAACTTGATCGACATGTGTTTCAGGTACATAAACATACAATTTGTAGAAATGTTCTTCCTTTTCTGGTACGAGGATTTTTGTCTCTTGAAGACCTAATTTTTCAGCTAATAAATCATTTACACCACCAAAAGTAACATCTAAATTGGTATGAGCAGAATAGACGGTAAGGTCATGCTTAATTAGTTTCTGAATAATTTTTCCTTTTGGATCGTGATAATTAATTTGTTTTAACGGTCTGAATATTAGTGGGTGATGCGAGATGATTAAGTTTGCTCCTGATTCAAGTGCTTCCTCGATCACTTCTTCAGTCACATCAAGTGTCACAAAAATGTTTGCTACTGGTTTACTTAAACTCCCAACCTGTAAGCCAACATTATCCCATTCACTCGCCAGTTTCCTCGGTACCCACTCTTCAAATTGTTCGATCACTTTACCAATCGTGATTTGTTTAGTCATCATTTAACACCCTTTCAATCCAGCCCAATTGCTCAATATAATCATTAATTTTCTTTTGATCTGGCTGTTTCGCTTGGCCCATCTGCTTAATAATTCGACGATAATTGTCTCGTTCGCGTTCCCACTTTGTGATAAAGGCTTGATTACGACTCTTTAACAAAAATGGACCAAATAGCTTTTCCTGTTTAGTTAATTGATTAACCTGATGATCTCGTGCTTGATCTGCAACTAAAACTTCGTAAATATGACCATCCTCTGCTAAGATTGCTTCATCGACCAAGTTATAATTGTTTTTCTCAAGCCATTCACGAAGATATTGACTATCAACATTTGGTTGTAAAATTAGGCGTTCAACGTTTAAAAGTGTATCTTTGCCTCGTTCCAAAATGGATTGAATGAGTCCGCCACCCATTCCAGCGATCACAACTTGACTAACTTTGTCGTTACGAATAACATCTAATCCGTCACCTTTTTTAACGCTAATTTGATCGGTTAACTGATATTTTTTAACATGATCCTTCGCAGCTTGAAACGGTCCATGATTGAGTTCACCCGCAATTGCTTTTGCAGTTGGATCAGACAAACAGACTGAAATCGGCAAATAAGCATGATCACTACCTATATCAGCAAAGGTTGCACCTTTAGGTAAAAATTTTGTAATCAGTTTTAATCGATTTGATAATATGAGTTGTTTCGTCATTATATTGACACCTATCCTTTAAATTAAAAATGCAATGATACTAATAATGATTCCTAAAATACCTAATATAAAGAGCCAATTATTTTTTGTCTTTATCCCCAAAGCGATCCAAGTAATTAATTGTAAAAAAATAATCACTAACGTAACCGTTGAATCAACCACCCATTGATTAATAGCAACCATCGAAAGAATTAATAGGTTTAGGAGCAACACTAAAACAATGTATTTTCTTTCAATTTGATACTGTTTTGATGCGATGTATGATAATCCCAAACTCATGACTAATGCTAAAGTCAAGAGGATGACTGTCGCTATTAAGTGAATTGGAACAAACAAAATAAAGAAAGCAATTCCCGGAGCTACAGCAACATTCAATAGTAGAAAAATGACGATTAAAAAGTTTTTCTGTTTATTTTGATTCACTTCAAGTGTTGAAGCCGATTCATCGCCTTCCCCTTCTGTATATAATGCCAGTAAATAATCACAATATGATTCAGGAAGTAAGCGGTTATCTCGCCAATATTTAATTTCACTAACGATGATTGCTTTACGTTGCCAATCCATCTCAACCCACCTCTTTTTTAGGTATCTACAAATGACCATTAAATGAAAAAAGTCAATCAAAATCAATTGAAGCTCAACTGATCATGATTGACTTAGCTGAGCTAACAACCAGCTAATAGTAGCTCAACCGATTGAAAACTCATGATTTTTAGTTAAAATTTTGTTCGCAGGGCAACTGACAGTAGCGGCCCGATTGGTTCAACTAACAAGTGTTTTCGATGGGATGAGTAATCGCAATCCCAATCAGTGAAACCCACACTGATTGAAGTTTCACTTTATTCAAGGAAATCCTTTAATTGTTTGCTTCGGCTTGGATGGCGTAGTTTCCGTAGTGCCTTCGCTTCAATTTGGCGAATTCTTTCTCGGGTAACGCCAAATACTTTACCGACTTCTTCTAATGTACGTGTACGCCCATCATCGAGACCAAATCGTAATCTGAGAACATTTTCTTCACGGTCTGTTAGCGTATCAAGTACATCTTCAAGTTGTTCCTTCAACAACTCATAAGCTGCGTGATCGGATGGTGACGTCACTTCCTGATCTTCAATAAAGTCACCTAAATGTGAATCATCTTCCTCACCAATTGGTGTTTCTAATGAAACGGGCTCTTGGGCAATTTTTAAGATCTCTCTAACCTTTTCCGGTGTCAGCTCCATTTCTTTACCGATCTCTTCAGGTGTTGGTTCACGACCTAAGTCCTGTAAGAGCTGTCTTTGGATCCGGATTAGTTTATTAATCGTTTCGACCATATGAACAGGAATTCGGATTGTTCTTGCTTGGTCAGCAATTGCTCGAGTAATTGCTTGACGAATCCACCATGTTGCATACGTACTAAACTTAAATCCTTTGCGATAGTCAAACTTCTCAACCGCTTTGATTAATCCCATATTTCCTTCTTGGATCAAGTCAAGAAACAGCATACCTCTACCGACATAGCGCTTAGCAATACTGACAACTAATCGTAAGTTTGCTTCTGCTAATTGCATTTTAGCTTCTTCATCATTTTCTTCAATCCGCTTTGCTAGGGCTACTTCTTCATCAGCAGTTAATAAATCGACACGACCTATTTCCTTCAAATACATTCTAACAGGGTCGTTAATCTTAACACCAAGAGGTACACTTATATCTTTTAGATTAAATTCTTTTTCTGAATCTGTATCTTCGTCAGTATCTTCATCATCAATATCACTGACGACCTCAATTCCTTGTTCAGCTAAATACTCATAAAATTCATCAATTTGTTCAGACTCTAATTCAAAACGTGCCAAGCGATCGACCACATCTTCGTATGCAAGTTCACCTTGCTTTTTTCCGAGCTCGACAATTTGTTCTTTTGCTTCATCTAATGTTAAATCCAGATTGTTATTTGAATGTTCTGGTTGTTTTTTAACCATTAGAGCCCCTCCTTCCAACTTATCAAATCCATTACCGTGTCTTATCTTTAAGTTCTTTTTGAATTCGCATGATTTCCATGCCAATTTGTGCTGCTTTTAAATAATCCTTTTTTATTTCTGCTTGCTTTTGCTCAGCAATTAAATTACGAATAACAACTTTATCATCATGTTCAAGTCTAATCATTCGAACATAATCCTTAATTTCATCAGCGGATACATCTGTTGAGACTGGTTCCATAGCAATTTCAATGACTTCACTGATGATTTCCGCATCATCTAGCCGTTCAATAAACTGACTGACATTAGCTTGATTGTCATCTTCATAAAAAGCATATAGATAGGTTACAATAATTTTATGTTTTTCAATATTAAATGAAGCACCTAATGTATGCTTAATTTGTTCAGCAATTGTTCGATCATGTAACATATAAGCAATCAACCTTTTTTCAGCATTATGATAAGCTGGCAATAGTCTTTTTTGCTTACTTTTTAATCTGTGCTCATTAGTATGGCTATTTGAAACCACATTATCCCTAGTTCTACCTTGTTTTTTCCTTATCTGATCAACGTCTTCCAACACTGCATCAGGTGAAAGGTCAAACATTTTAGCTAACTCTCGAATATAACGATCTCGATCAAGTGCTGAATTCAACTGAGCGATCTCATCGACCACTAGACGCATATATGCCATTTGATCTGCCTCAATTTTTAAGTTAAATTCGCGCTTATGATAGCTCATAATAAAGCTCATGTAAGTAGAGCTTGCCTCGATTACTTCTTCTTTAAACCTTTTCCCGCCATATTTTTTTATAAACGCATCTGGGTCTAACTGATCTGGTAATGTGGCAATCCTAACTTGACAACCAGCTTTTTTCATTAGTTTTGCAACTTTATATGAAGCATTAATACCTGCATCATCACCATCAAAGCAAATGACAACCGTATCGACATAGCGCTTAATTAAGGCAGCCTGATGCTCTGTTACAGATGTACCAAGTGATGCAATCACATTTGTAATATCTGCTTGATATGCAGCAATAACATCCATATACCCTTCAAATAAGATCGCTTGTCCAGTTCGCTTCAATTCACTTCTTGCTAAATCAAAATTATAAAGTAATTTACCTTTTTGAAACAAAGCAGATTCTGGACTGTTTAAATACTTAGGTTCGAGTTCATTGATAGAACGCCCTGCAAAACCGACTGTCTTTGCTAAATGATTTCGAATCGGAAAGACAACTCGCCCCCTCATTCGATCATATATCTGACTTTGGTCATTTCGGGCTAAAACATTTGAAGAGATTAACTCCTGTAAATTAAAGTCCTTTTTTCGTAAAAACTGTGTTGTTAATTCATTTGAATCAGGTGCAAAGCCAATTTGAAAGCTTTCAATCGTTTCTTTTGTTAGTCCTCGTTTTTCTAAATAAGATCGAGCTTGCTCTGCTTCTTTAGCATGTGAAAAAATATGATGATAGAATTTGGTCAATAATTCATGCGCCCGCAAACTAATTTGATCAACAGAGCGATTTGAACCATTTGCTTGGTTTAAATATTGATCAGGTAAATTATGACCACTTTTCTGTGCTAAATGAGCAACTGCTTGTTGAAAAGTAAAACCTTCTTGTTCCATTAAAAAAGTAAATACATTACCACCTTTTCCACAACCAAAACAATGAAAAATTTGTTTTTCTTGCGTTACTGAAAAAGAAGGCGTATTTTCTCCATGAAACGGACAGAGCCCAAAGTAATTACGTCCTTGTTTTTTTAATGAGACATACTCACCAATCACATCAACAACGTCATTGGCCTGACGTATCTCATCGATTAATTGCTCAGGAATTTGAGCGACCATACATATCACCAACATATAATTTCTATATTAAATTCAAAAATCCTGCATGATTCGACAAAATAATTAAAAAAATGAATAAAATCATTCATTTTCCGCCAATAAGTAACAATCACCCCTACTCATCAAGCTTTTTAAAATGATGTTATTTTAACATTCTCTATCCACGAGTCATTTTCCTGCAAAAAAGAATGAAAAATTAGTAATCTATCATTCTTCAATGGATTAAGTCCTGATTCGTTTTTTCCACAAAGGTATATTATAGTATGATTTCAGGTAAAAAGCTATGTTTTTGCAACAATAACTTATTATTAACGAGCCATTTGAATTTGTAAGATAATATTTGCCGTTTCTTCTACAGCTTTATTTGTCACGTCGATAACTGGACAGCCTAAATGTTCGACAACTTTTTCAAAGTAATCAAGCTCTTTATTAATTCTTTCAACAGTAGCATAATTAGCGTTTTGCTTTAAACCAAGTGATTTTAATCTTTCTTTTCGGATACTATTTAATTCTGTTGGACTGATTTTTAATCCGTAACATTTATTCGGGTCTGTCTGATAAAGCTCTGTCGGTGGATCAACTTCTGGAACAATTGGGACATTCGCAACTTTATAGCTTTTTAAAGCTAAATATTGCGATAAAGGTGTTTTAGACGTTCGTGAGACCCCAATTAAAACAATATCAGCCTTTTCAATCCCGCTTGGGTCTTTTCCATCATCATACTTAACAGCAAATTCGATTGCTTCAATTCGTTTGAAGTAAGACTCATCTAGTTGATAAGCAAGACCGGGCTTCATCTTAGGTTCTTGATTAAATAACTGACCGATTGCATGAAGCATCGGTCCGTTAATGTCAATAATCGATACATTTAAAGCTTTCGCCTTCTGTTGCATGTAACGACGCAAATCAGAATTAACAAGAGTGTAGCCAACGAGAGCCTGCTTACCAGAAGCTTGAGTTAAAATATGATTTATTTGTTCAACATCTTTGACATATGGTGATCGATAAAGTTCATATGTGTCATGATGATCAAACTGTAATAAGACAGATTGGAAGATTTTTTCTGCTGTCTCTCCGGCTGAATCTGAGATTAAATAAATCATTGGTTTAGTCATCTTTTCCACTCCAAGTTTAAAAGTGTTGTTTCCACTCAATATCTTTAAAGTTTGCTAATTGGTAAATTAATTTTGCAATCAGATTTAATAATCCAATTCGATTATTTTTAATTGAAGGATTATCAACCATCACCATTGTCTGATCAAAAAACTGGTTGATTGTTGGTGCGATTTGTTCTAATAATTGCAGCGCTTCTTGATATTGACCTTGATTCATTTTTGTTGAATAATCAGCTTCTATTTCTTGATATGCAGTAAACAGTTCTCGTTCTGATTCATTTTCAAAAAGTGTTGGATCTACATGATGAGTTTCATCAATTTCCGCAAGATTAACAACTCGCCCTAAAGCTTCTTGTGCAGATTTGAATGATGGATCTTGGCGTTTTGCTTCTAACAATTTTGCCTTACTTAATAAGTGCGAAATCACACCAATCTCTTTGTGTGTAACAGCTTTAATCACATCATGTGCAACACTTTCTTCTTTAACTAGGAAACTGATTCTTCCTTCAATAAAATCAAGTGTTTTCTCTCTAACATCCGCTTGTTGATCTAGTGAAATAATTGAATCATTAAACTGATTTAGCGCAGTATCGATTAAAATTTCAAATGAAACAGGCCATTTTTTTTGTTCTAGGATCTGAATAATTCCCATCGCTTGACGTCTAAGTCCGTATGGATCTTGTGAACCTGTTGGAATCAAGCCAACACCAATGCAACCTACTATTGTATCTAACTTATCGGCAACACTTAAAATTGCACCGATGACTGTTTCAGGTAATTGATCTTTAGCGTGGCGTGGCATATATTGCTCATTAATCGCTTTTGCAACAAGATCATCTTCACCAAAGAGATCAGCATATTTTTGCCCCATAATTCCTTGTAATTCTGGAAATTCATCAACCATTTGTGTAACAAGATCGAATTTACTAATCGTAACTGCTCGATCAACCTGATTTATTTCTTGCTCAGTTAAATTTAATTTTTTGGCGATCGTTCTCGCATTTTCACGGACACGATTTACTTTATCAGCTACAGTACCTAACTGTTGTTGAAAAACAATCTTCTCTAGTTTTTGATTGTTTTGTTCAATCGTTTGCTTCTGATCTTCTTGATAGAAAAAGAGACCATCTGCTAAGCGGGCATTTAATACTTTTTCATTTCCTTTGACAACATTATCAATATACTTAGCATTTCCATTGCGTACACCAATAAAAAACGGAAGTAGCCCGCCGTCTTGATTACGGACAGGGAAATAGCGTTGGTGTACCTTCATGGATGTTATTAAAGCTTCTTCAGGTATGATTAAATAATCATCACTATAACTTCCTGCAAACACGGTTGGATACTCAACCAATTCTGTCACTTCATCTAATAAGTCTGCTTCAATATCGATGTGCCATTCTTTTTCTGTTGCAAGTTGATTTAGCTGCGTCAAAATCTCAGCTTGACGTTTTTTCCGATCAGCAATCACATATTGATCTAAGAGGAGCTTTTCATAGTCTAGCGGATCAGTGATCACAAGATCTCCACCTAAAAAGCGATGTCCCTTGCTCTTGTTACTTGTTTGAATCCCTTCAATTTCAAAATCAATTTGCCCTTTATTCTCGATTGCAACAATCCACTTGATTGGACGAATATAACGAAGGCGACGATTAGACCAACGCATATTCTTCGGAAACGTCATCGCTAAGATAACGTCTTTAAAACTTGGTAAGATCTCACTAGCAGCTTTTCCTGCAGTAAACTTTTTCACAAAAATATATTCTGTCCCTTTAACTTCTTGATAATAAATATCATCAACAGATACACCTTGACCTTTAGTAAATCCAATTGCCGCTTTTGACCAATCGCCATTATCATCAAGTGCTATTTTTTTTGCTGGACCCCTTACTTCTGTTTCAAGGTCAGTCTGCTTATCAATTAAATCAATAATTTGAATCGCAAATCGCCTTGGTGTGATATATGTTTTTAACGATTGGTAGGTGAGACGATTTTCTTCAAGCCAAGTAACTGTTCTTTCTTTCAATTGTTTTTCTGTTTCAGCAATAAAGCGAGCTGGCATTTCTTCTAAACCTACTTCAAATAAAACATTAGTTGTTCCCATCTTGTTCACCATCCCTTTTCAACATTGGGAAATCAAGTTTTTCTCTTTCGTTAACATATAATTTTGCAATCTCTCGTGCTAAATCGCGAACCCTTCCAATATAGCCGGTTCTTTCTGTAACTGAAATAACCCCTTTTGCATCAAGTAAATTAAATGTGTGTGAACACTTTAATACATAGTCATAAGCTGGAAAAACTAGACCTTTCTCCATTAACTGTTGGGCTTCTTGTTGATATTGATTGAATAAGTTAAACAACATCTCAGTATTTGATTCTTCAAATGTGTATTTAGAATGCTCGTATTCAGGTTGATAAAAGATATCATGTACAGTCACACCTTCTGTCCATGTTAAGTCGAAAACATTTTCTTTATCTTGGATGTATGAAGCAAGTCGCTCAATTCCATAAGTTAATTCTACTGAAACCGGATTTGCTTCAAGTCCACCAATTTGTTGGAAATAAGTAAATTGGGTAATTTCCATTCCGTCAAGCCAGACTTCCCATCCTAGGCCTGCCGCTCCTAAAGTTGGGTTTTCCCAGTTGTCTTCAACAAAGCGAATATCATGTTTTAGTGGATCAATATTTAATGTTTTTAATGATTCCAAATAAAGTTCTTGAATTTCATCAGGCGATGGTTTCATCACAACTTGAAATTGATGATGTTGATAGAGTCGATTCGGGTTGTCTCCATAACGACCATCATTTGGACGTCTGGAAGGTTCAACATAAGCAACATTCCACGGTTCTGGGCCTAAGCTACGCAACAATGTCATTGGAGACATTGTACCTGCTCCCTTCTCCGTATCATAAGCTTGCATTAATAAACAGCCTTGGTCACTCCAAAACTTCTGTAGCGTTAATATCATATCTTGAATATGCATCTACTTTTCCTCCAATTCATTCCGATACTTGTAATGATTCAATGAGAAAATCCCGTCGCTATGCCTTAATTAATAAGACATAGGGACGGGATTTCCGCGGTTCCACCCTATTTACTAAAGCTCAACGCTTTAGTCACTTTTAACTGAAAATGTTCCAGAGTGCCATTCAATCACCTGTTATCTCTGGCTCGCACCGCCCCAGATTCGCTTAAATAACGAGGTAAATTTACTCTTCTCTTTCATCACATATACAAAAATTATAAAGAATTACACTTACTTTGTCAATTACCATGATAATAAACAAAATCCAGGATAATTAATTCAATGAAACTTTACTTTCTGTTTTTTAAGCTAAAATATATTATCACAATTACAACAACTGCTATGAAGCTTAAAACAGTAATCATAATAAAGTTTGAACCATGAGATTGTTCAATTGTATCTACAGACTGATCGACTTCTTCATCAACGTCATCATTATCGCCGATATCACTATTTCCATCATTGGAGGTTATTGTAGTTAACTCCATACCACTTTCATTTATTACAACGTCATAGTTAGTATTAAGTAGTTGATTTACACTATTTAGTGGCATGTAAATACGCTCTTCATATAAAATTAATTCATCATCTAACTCAATTTTTTCTTCACCTTTAGTAGCGTAGCGATCACCTAACTCTAAATTTAATGATTCATTAATAATAATTGTACCATCATTAAAAGTTTCTATTGGTAAATCCAAGTGATTAAAAACATCGACTAAAGGCAAATATATTGTTCCATTGATTTGATAGATATTTTCTATATTAACCATCTCTTCATCAAGTGTAACTTCAAAGTTAATCATTTCATTTTGAGCTCTTTCGTCAACAAAATATGACAATATTGGTTGACCTGGCTTTTCTACGTCGACTAATCCATCTTTATTTTTAACAAGGACTCCGTTTACTAATACATATTCGACACCTACAGAATGTGTACCAGGAGCTTCAACTGTTGATTTATCAATGATTGTATTCGGATCAAAAATTGTTATATCTGCATCAGCACCTACTTCGATTCTACCCTTATATTGCATTGACGGAGCCGCGCTTTCCATTCTTTTTGCAGGATAATATGAGCTTTTTTTAATTGCATCCATCATTGTAAGCACTTGTTCTTCCCTAACGTATTTCCCAAAAAGTCTACTATAAGTACCCGCTCCTCTAGGGTGATTATTATGACCCGGTTCGATAATCGTATCACTACCAACCATTGTATGTGGGTCTGCTAATAACATTCGGAGCTCGTCCTCTGGCATCGAGCCATGTGCAGCCACAAGTAAATATTGCTCTCTATAATAATCAAAAGTATCTTCGGTAATCCTTATATCTGTTGCCCCAATTTGTAAATCTTCATAGGTAATCTTAAATCGTTCTTGCCAGCCAGGTCGAAATCTCGCGGAATTAATATAAGTTGCCCAAAAGTCATAAGGGTAGAAATCAGTTGTGATATCCAATCCATCTTCTCTGGCCTCTCGAACCATTTCCAGAGCTTGATCCATAACGAAGGTTCCACCGGTGCTATTAATATGCATAATATGAATAGCTGCACCAGTATCTTTTCCATAATCAATCACTTCTTGAACGCCTTCTAATCCCTTTTCCTCATCTGAATATCTTAAATGATAGAAGGTGGGTACATCGTATTCTGCAGCTAATTCTAATAACGGTTTTACTTCATGTTTTACTCCAGGTACATACTCAAAGCTAAAAGAAATTCCTAATGCACCATTTTCAATATTTTTTCTAGTTTCTTCAACTAAACGATCAATATCTGCCTGGTCAGTCATTTCATTATCTATGCCTGCCCCAATAATTGGCCACCGTAATCTAGTAATAAAGCTAGAAGCACCAAAGTTAGTAATAACCCCACTATTTTCCCAAGAAGCATACCATGATGCTGCATCTTCCGTACCGCCATGCATCGCTAGATTACTAGTTACACCATCAAATACTTTAAATTCAATCCCCACATGGTTTGGATCGTATGAAACTAAATCAATAAATCCAGGTGAAATGACTAAGCCATCCGCATTTATCTCGGTAATTCCACTTAACTCCTCTTGTGTAATTCGTTCAATTTTTGAACCGTTAATTCCAATATTATAGTTTTCTAATTCATGCTCGGTTGATGGATTATAAATCGTTCCGCCTTTTATAATAACATCATAGCTATCTACATCTTCAGCATTTAAATTCGGATAAAAACCAAAAATAATTAGAATAGCACTAAAAATAATAATAAATTTTCTCCTCTTAGCAAACATGCCAACAACTCCCCATCCAACTATAAAATATCACTATTTATTTCACTTATTTTAACTTATCAATTTGTTTTAAAAACTTCCTTGATTTAAGTGCTAAACCGCCATAAGTATCATAGTATTGCTCTAGAATCTGTTGAATTACTAATTTATTATCTTGTTTAACAGTTATATTTGCAACGCGCTCCATATCAACATCAGTAAACAATCGTAGTAACTTATATTGTGTTTCATTAATTGGCCAATGATTCGGATCAACTGATAAACAACGTTGACATAGAACACCAGCTTCTTTAATCGAAAACGCACGGATTTGATCCGATCGTTGACAACTTTGACAGAAATCAATAATCGGAGCAAATCCCGCTACTTTATAGAGCTTCATTTCATACATCATCGATAAGACAAGGGGATCTTTCTCTTCCACAATGCCATTTAAAGTTGCTAAAAACTGTTGATAGATATAATAGTTTGGTGACTTTTCATCAAGTAAGATGTTTGTCAATTCAGCTAAGTAACTAGCATAGGCGGTAAGAAAAATATCTTCTCTAATCTTACGATGTGATTGAATCACATCACCTTGCTCAATCACACTTAAGCCTTTGCCAAGCCGGACAAGATATTCCCCATGAATAAATAACTGACTTACAGCAGACATTCGACTTTTTGGCTTTTTTGCTCCCCGTGCAAGCACACCAATTTTCCCTAATTTATTAGATAAAAGTGTCGCAATAATATGTGTTTCCCCATAGTCTTGTGTTCGGATAATAACGCCCTCTACCTTTTCTAACACCTTTTATCCATCCTTTAATCACTCTGGTCAATTTGATCAGACTGTGATTCTTCAATTAATATTAGCTCCTCACTGAGTTCTATTTCATAATCCTTCATCAGTAGATAGGTTTCGATATTTCCTGTTTTACTAAAAACGATCCAAGGTAAATTGTGCATAATAGCCCCACCTTCCTCCTTTTAGTTAAAATATCTACACCTTTAGAATGACCAATGTGAACGAATCAATGTTGATTATTTATTACCATGAATATTTCAAATCTAGCCTTCGTAATCCATTAAATTATAACCATATTCATGTAAATAATGGTCTCGATTTCGCCAATTTTTTTGAACCTTCACCCATAGATTTAAGTAAACTTTTGAACCAAGCAAGCGTTCAATATCTTTTCTTGCTTGAACACCAATTTTCTTTAACATCGAACCCTGTTTCCCAATAATAATACCTTTTTGAGAGTCTCTTTCGATAATAATTGTTGCATGAATTTGAACTTTCTCACCCTCTTGTCGCTCAATCTTATCAATTACAACGGCAAGTGAATGTGGAATTTCCTCCTTCGTTAATTGGAGCGCTTTTTCTCGAATAAACTCGCTAATAATAAATCGCTCAGGGTGGTCTGTAATATGATCATCTGGATAATATTTAGGACCCTCGGCTAGATTGTCCTTTATTACCGATAATAAGTGATCGACATTATTACCTTCTAATGCGGAAATCGGAACAATTTCTTTAAATGGATATTTATCTTTATATTCAACGATCAGATCGAATAGTTGATCGGGATGAACTTGATCAATTTTATTAATAATTAAATAGACCGGTTTATTAATTGATCCAAGTCGATCGATAATAAATTGATCTCCCCGACCATAACCCTCAGCAGCATTAATCATAAATAAGATCGCATCAACCTCATTCAAGGTATTTTCTGCAATTTTCACCATGAAATCACCGAGTTTATGCTTCGGTTTATGAATTCCTGGTGTATCGATAAAAACAATTTGCGCTTCATCATCTGTCAGCACTGCTTGAATTGTATTTCTTGTTGTTTGAGCTTTATCGCTCATGATCGCAATTTTTTCACCAATTACACGATTTAAGAAAGTTGATTTCCCCACATTAGGTCTGCCAATAATTGTTATAAATCCTGATTTGTATGTTTCTTGTTCCATCATTTGTCCTCCAAACTTAATTAAAAACGAGTCCGACTATTTTCGGTAAAAAGATAATTAGACCGATGATAAAAGCAACGATACTCGTCACCAAAACAGCACCAGCTGTTAAATCCTTAATTGAACCAGCCATTGGATGCCATTGTGGTGCTAAATAATCTAACATCGTCTCAACTGCTGTATTCAATAGCTCTGCAGTTATGACAAAGCCAATCATTAAAAGTAAAAGTACCCACTCAAGTACTGAAATTGTTAAAACAAAGCCTGCAATCAGCACAAGTAATGCAATTAAAAAGTGAATCCGAATATTAATTTCATTTTTAAAAGCATATTTTAAGCCATTTATAGCATAGCGTAAACCAACGCGGTTTTTTTTATTCTCTGAGTAATCCGAACGCATTTAAAATATCCTCTTGTTTTTTAAACATCTCTTGTTCTTGATCATAGTCGATATGATCATAACCAAGTAAATGTAAGAAGCCATGTAAAGCTAAAAAACCAAATTCTCTTTTTATGCTATGCTCGTATGTTTTAGCTTGTTCATGAGTGCGCTCGACTGAAATAACAATATCACCAAGATTTAGTGGTGGCAATTGATCCCCCTTAATCGTAACCTCTCCTTCAACTGTTTCTTGTAAGGCAAAAGAGATCACGTCAGTAGGTTCATTCATCCCTCGATAATCTCGATTAATTTCTTGAATCGTTTGATCATCTACAAATGAAATGGATATTTCCGCTTGTTCTGATACATTCTCTTGCTTTGCAGCAAAAATCAGTAGTTCATTAATCGTGTTCAGATAACTTTCATCTACTGAATTTGTCTGATCGATAAATTCGATAATCATTTTAATCCGCCTCCTTCGTATCTTTTGGGTACTGTATCCTTGAATGATAAATTCCTGTTAATGTCTCACTAATTGTTTGCTTGATTTTTGTTAACTCTTTAAACGTTAAATGACTATCATTTAATTGACCGTCTTGTAAACGATCTTTAATAATACTATCAATCAAGTTGTCAATTTTTTCTTTTGTCGGCTGTTCTAGTGACCGGACAGCAGCTTCAATTGGATCACATAAAGAAACAATCGCTGATTCCTTTGATTGAGGTAATGGCCCTGGATAACGAAACCTCTCTTCCTCTACTTCTTCATTTGTTTCTTTCTCTTTATAGTAAAAATATTTTAATAAAGAAGTCCCGTGATGTTCTTTAGCAATATTAATAATTTCAATCGGCAACTTATGATCTTGTAAAATTTTTGCACCATCATAAGGGTGATTAATTATAATATCAGCACTTTGTGTTGGTTCTAAGAAATTATGTGGATTTTCCATCCCCATTTGATTTTCAATAAAATAATGAGGTTTTTTAATTTTACCTAGATCATGATAGTAAGAAGCAACTCGGGCTAATAAACCATTACCACCAATTGCTTCACAGGCAGCTTCACTTAGATTTGCTACCATGACACTATGATGATAAGTACCAGGTGCTTCAGTTAAAATTCGCCTTAACAACGGATGATTTGGATTAGCTAATGTTAATAATTTTGTATCAGACAACAACTTTAAGACAGATTCAAAAAACGGTAATGCTCCGATTGCTACAATCCCTGAAATAAGTGCCGAAACATAGGCAAACACAATAAATAATAAGATTTCAGAGAGTTGATAGCTATCATAAGATAAAAAAACAAAACTTAATATAGCTAATACATTGACAATCCCTGCAATAGATACCGTTTTAAAGACCGCGACACGATCTTTAATCGCCACTAAAGTAGCAATGCTACAGAGCTGAGCAGCTAAAAAGTAAATCCCAACTTCTAAGTTTAATGATCCAGGAATTTGTTCATTAAATATGATCGTACCAACAATTGAATAGACAATCGCAAAGATAATTGCTAACCGTTCACGAAATAATATTTTTAGCGAAATTGAACTAGCTGCGATTGGCATTAATAAAAAATATTTATTCGTATCTGTACTAAAAAGACTAATCACTTTCATCATACCAATCATCACAACTGAGATCACAATTAATGTGAACAAATAGTTAAACTGTAAATAACGTTTATCTATGTAAGTTAATAAACCATATCCAATCAATGAGATCAGCATAAGAACGAGAACAACGAGCCCGATCACAGGGAAAAGATTCCGATCACTATTTAACAAGCCCACAAGATCGAGCTTATCATAAATCTCATTTGTTATCGTTTGCCCTTCCCTAACAATTACTTCTCCCGCTCGAATCATCGCTGGATCAACATTAGTAATTGCTTGGCTCTCTGCCTCTAGAGTTTCTTCAAGTGAGAAAAATGAGTTTTCCACTAAAGCAAATTCACCTACTTGAAGGAGACTTTCTTTTAATTCATCGTTTAATGTTGAGAACTGAAATCGCTGGGCGAGTTGTGCCTTCGCATCCGATAATTCTTCTTGTTTAATGCCTTCGTTGAAAATTTCATTTAATGTTGTCGTTAAAAGTTCATAGGCAATCGTTCGTTCTCGATCAGTCGTTGAAATTAACTGGGTCAAATCTTCATCAGCTAAGTTTTCAACTAGTTCTTGACTGACTAATTGTTTTAATTCAATGAGTTTATCTGCCACCGTTTTAGTTGGTAGTGTTTCTTTAGTTTGATTTAATTGGTTGTCTGCTGATTGAGTCTGATTAGTATTTTCAGATGATTCTTCTTCATCTTGAACTGGTTTAACCGGCTGATTAACCGTTTCGATCACGTCAAATAATTCATTCACATAATCAATTCGTTCTTCGGCAACTTCAGTCGCAATCAGATAACGATCCTCTACAGCACTAAGCGACTCTCTTTTTCTTCGTTCTGTTTCTCTCGTGTTTTCGATCGTAATTGGTGATTGAATCGTGTCATTTGCGATGCTATAGCGTTCAATTTCATATGTTTCAGTATAGACATTTGTTAAGGTGGCTAAAGTAATTGTCACCCCAATGATTAACAATGTTAATATAACTTGAATCGACTTACTATACTTCTTTAATTGATTAATGATTAATTTCATCTATGAGCGACTCCTTAGTTATCGATTTACTTATAGTTTATCATACAACACCAATTTTTTTATGTATATATTTAGAAACGACTATTTAATTGAATTAATATTATTCTACCTTAAATTATCATTATGCTCGAAGCACCGTATGGAAGTAGTTATTTAAAAAAGATATATTAAGAAAAGCCACTATAAAATTATAGCGGCTTTAAAAATCATTCATTTATGAATTTTGCTTTTCGTATGCTGCGATAATTTTTTGGACAACTGGGTGGCGGACAACATCTTGTTGTTTTAAATAAACAAATGAAATACCGTTAATATCAGCCAATATCCTTTGAACAGTTTTTAACCCTGATACGGTTTGATTCGGTAAATCAACTTGCGTGACATCACCTGTAATCACCATTTTAGATCCAAAACCTAAACGCGTTAAAAACATCTTCATTTGTTCTGGTGTTGTATTTTGCGCTTCATCTAGAATTACAAAAGCATCATCTAACGTTCGACCACGCATATATGCGAGTGGTGCAATTTCAATTGTTTCACGCTCAATTAACCTCGACGTGTGTTCAAAGCCCAACACATCATGCAATGCATCGTATAACGGCCTTAAGTAAGGATCAACCTTTTCTTTTAGATCACCAGGTAAAAAACCTAGACTCTCACCAGCTTCAACTGCTGGACGCGTTAAGATAATCTTCTTGATATCACCAGACTTTAAAGCATTAACGGCCATTACTACTGCTAAATACGTCTTACCAGTACCTGCTGGACCAATTCCAAAAACTAAATCATTCTTTTTAATTTGATTAACATACTCTCGTTGACCTAAAGTTTTAACACGAATCGCACGCCCAACAGCATTGCGCATAATTGTTTGATCAAATAAGCTATAGAACTGATCAATTTTACCTTGCTGGGCTAGTTCAACAGCATAAATAACATCCCGCTCAGAAATTGTAATACCACGTCTGATCACATTGAGCAACGCATTTAACACTTCATTAACAAGTTTGCGTTTGTCATCCTCTCCTTGAACCATAACTTCTTCACCGCGTGTCACGATTGAGATATCTAATTTAGACTCAATTTGTTTTAAATGATTATCATTCGTCCCGAATAAACCCATTGCTTCTGTTGGATCAGAAATTGTTAAATCAATTCGTTGTAATTCATCTGACATACATTAATCTCCTTGGCTAGACTCGATTGTATTCACGATATTTTCGTTGACAGTAAAGTATACGTGTAAGTTTACTTTACCATTCTTAGCTGACTGATGCAAAATTTTTTCATCAATAATTGAGCTCATTGAATCAAGCTTGCGGAGTAAGTTCTGACGTGCCTGTTCTAAACCTATTGTAATGGCTTCCTCTTCTGATCGCTCTTGACTGATCATTTCAACTTCTTTATGTGTATTAGTCAGAATTGATAATGGAAATGTCCAATTAGCAATTATCAATTGACTTTGATTCGAAACAACTTTCTCATGACTAAAATCAGTTGATCCAAATCCCCAAATAGGTAATTGAAATGAACCGATTTTTAAATAATATTTGTCTTTAAATGAGCCGGTTTCAATTTGAAATAATCCTTCTAAAGGAACAGTAATTTTTGCTTCATACCAAGTCGTTGCAAAAATTTCAGCTTCAATTTCTACAAATCGCTTAGCTTGATCATTATCCTTTTGTTCTAATTCATTAAGATCCCCAGTAACAAGCATTTGTCCTTTCTTAACAAAATCATTCACTTCAACAAGTGGTCGACCTTTAGCTACTAGCATTTTACTAATGACGCCGTCTTTCTTCGCATAAAGGTGGATTCTTTGGCTTTTCTCTTTCATTGGAGCTTGTTTTTTTGTAATCACTTCAATTCGGTAAGTAATCCCATCTGGAACAATCCCAACCCAGAGAATATCAGGATAATCAGCTAAAATTTTTGCTTGAATTTGATCTGGCTTGTCCATCAAATATTTAAGTTTTCCTCGTTTTATATCATAGTTGTCAAGACTAGTGATTAATTGTTCTGCTCGTTCAACAGGGACACCATTTATATCAATAAACAAAATCGATTGGGTAAAGTAAAGAAAAACTAAACAAGCAATCATAAAACTGATTAATAATTGCCGATATTTTTTGATGCGTTGATAAAAGAACGGTAGGCCACTTTTACGGATGAAGCTAAATTTGTAATGTGTCTGACGGCGTAGTCGACGGATCTGGCTCAGATCGCTCAAATAAATATCAGCAATACAATCCACTTCAGACTTTTTAGCAATCGACCATACTGGGATACCATGACGAGCAAAGAGGTCAAAAAAACGTTCAGGATAATGACCAGTTACTTTGATAGTCACAATTCCTTTGAACCAAATTGGCTTTACTTGTTTCATGATTTCACCTCATTTTTTGTCGTCAGTTGATCCATTTCTAAAGCTGTCAATTTTCCTTCAATTAAAATTTCTGAAGTTAAGAGCATTTTAATAACTAAGTTTGATCCTTTTATATTTAAAAAACCATGTGAAATATTAAGAATGATTTCATTTGTAGTGAAGCGGACGATTCCTCGGTGATTTTCAATATAGACATGAATATCGCCAATCATTGTAATTCGTGGCAATTCCAAATGGGTTGCAACCAACTGATTGGCTTTAGAGTTTTTGATTTTTTCAAAAATTGTTCGCAACTTTCGCACGGAATCGCCTCCCTCACTTTTCAAGATATGATATTTGAACAATAAACAGAACTAATAAAGTGAAACTTCAATCGGTGGAGGTCTTTATCCGCCAATGACCATTCTCAGTTCCCATCGAACTCTTGAAGTGGGAGTGCTCTGTCACAAATCAAATAAAAAACTGCATCCAAAGTCGTTAAATTTCCTTAACAACTTAGATGCAGTTTATGTTTATTGATTATCGATTATGTGGATGATACGGGCGTTTTGATCGGGGTTGACCAAGTATCTCAGACATGATAATACTTCCTGCCAAACCTTTATCCGTGAAATACTTATTTAATCCCATCTCTTTTTTCGTGATCACCTTTTTACGACTTGCTGACACTAAAAGTTTTCCTAAATCTTCATGCTCAGTTTGCACGTCATGGAGACTACTGATCGTTGATTTAGTAGAAATATTTAAATCTTTCCGTAATTGCTCAAATTGTTCATTTTGTTGACTTTCAAATTGTTGATCGTCCACTTCAAAACGCTCAAATCGTTCACGTTTTGGTTCACTGACTTGTTTTTGTGGAGAGTAAACATTTCGTTTAACAGGAGCTCGCTTTTTGGCTTCTTCCTTTTGTTTATCAGAAAAAGATTTAACAACCGAACCTCCTATTACGAAAACAAATGTCAATAGTGAAACGAGTAGATCTAATAGCTCTTCCATCTTGCCACTCCTTTCCGAGTCAATTTTTATTCTTGATCGGAATCATCAGAGATCTTGCCAATTGAACCACGCATATCTGTGTCGGCATTAATGTTTTTATAGTTCATATAATCCATCACACCCATATTTCCAGAGCGTAGTGCTTCCGCAAGCGCCAATGGTACATCTGCCTCTGCTTCAACAACCTTCGCACGCATTTCTTCTACTCGAGCAACCATTTCTTGCTCTTGGGCAACAGCCATCGCACGACGTTCTTCTGCTTTCGCTTGAGCAATATTTTTATCCGCTTCAGCTTGGTCAGTTTGGAGCATCGCACCAATGTTTTTCCCAATATCCACATCAGCAATATCAATTGACAGAATTTCAAATGCTGTTCCTGAATCTAACCCTCGATTTAAAACGTTATGGGAAATTGAATCAGGATTTTCAAGTACTTTTTTATGTGATTCTGAGCTACCGATTGTACTTACAACACCTTCACCGACACGAGCAATAATTGTTTCTTCACCCGCACCACCGACTAAGCGATCAATATTGGCACGAACTGTAATTCTTGCTTTTGCCTTCACTTCGATACCATCAATTGCGATACCAGAAATAAATGGTGTCTCAATAACTTTAGGGTTAACACTCATCTGGACAGCTTCTAATACGTCACGACCGGCTAAATCAATCGCCGCACCTCGTTCAAAAATCAAATTAATATTTGCGCGTTGTGCAGCAATTAAAGCATTCACAACACGGTCAACATTACCACCGGCTAAGTAGTGGCTCTCCAGCTGGTTTGTCGTCACCTCAACACCCGCTTTATGTGCCTTAATTAACGGGTTAATCACTCGACTTGGTACAACTCGACGCAAACGCATCCCAATCAGTGTGAAAATCCCTACTTTTACACCTGCAGCTAATGCACTAATCCAAAGTGCTACTGGAATAAACGTTAAAATTACAATAATTGCAATTACGATTAAACCAATGATTAAAATTGGAATCAATCCTTGAAACTCATTAACACCTGTACCCATAATTATTTCTCCTCCTCATTTTTGTATTCACTCACAACTACTCTTGCACCAGCAACTGAAACAACTTTAACTTCAGTATGCTGACGGATAAATCCACCTTCTGTCACAACATCTATTCTTTCATCATTAACCACAACAGTACCTGCTGGCCTGAGTGGTGTAATGGCCGTACCAATTTTCCCAATTAAATCTTCACGATGATCAGCAGCTGTATAGCCACGATCAGGCGTTTCTTTATCACTTAAGATAATATGTCGGAACAAACCTTTTTCCAAGCCAATTCTGCGATATAAGAAAACAGCTGCACCAATTGATATGATTAAAGCAATTAAAATACTGTAACTGAGATGAACCATATTGTATGCCGACAAATATAGCGCTGCAACAATACTGAGTGCTCCAATTCCTCCGACAATACCACCTGGAACAAAGAATTCGAGAATGATCAGACCGATCCCAAGTACAAAAAGAACAAGGACTTCATATCCAGCAAAACCAGCAACCATGTGGCCATAAAAGAACAAGATCAATGAGATTAATCCAATTGATCCAGGAACACCAAATCCTGGTGAGTAGAGTTCAATAATTAAACCTAATCCAGCTAGCGATAAAAGAATCGAAACAACGACTGAATTGGTTAAGAAACGTGCAAACTCCTCAGCTGCAGTTGGTTCTATTTCAACGACCTCCGCATTAGCCAAACCGAGTTCTGCCAAAACTTCTGTCCGATGATTGACAGTTCCATTCGAATAACCAACTTCTAAAGCAGCAGTCGGACCTAAAGTTAAGTATTGTCCTTTTGGTGCATTATACTCAGGTAAATCAATTTCTTTATCTGCCATCGCTTCTGCATAAATTCGGTCTCTTCCTTTTGCTTCAGCAGCACTTCCCATTGCTTCACGCCAATACGATTGAGCTTTCTCATCTGCAGCATTGCCATCACTAGTAATGATCCCACTTGCTCCAATTGTTGCTTGTGGATTCATGTAGATATAGTCAGCAAATAGTGAAATATAAGAACCCGCTGATAGAGCTTGGCTTCTTATGTATGCTGTTTTTGGAATGGACACATCTTGAATGATTTCACCAATATTATTTGCCGCATCAACTCGACCGCCCGGTGTATTAATTTCAAATATGATGTGATCAACATTCGCTTCCTCTGCTTCGGCCATTGTTCTTCGAAGGAATGCCTCTAATCCACGTTCTACCTCTTTTTCAATTGGAATCACATGAACTAATTTACCTGTTCCTTCAGATTGAGCGTTTACATGACTGAAAGTTGTCAAGCTTAAGAATAGTAGCAAAATTAAACACAGTAATATGGAACGTTTTTTCATTACACCACCCCCAATTCACGTTAATCGTGTCGCTTCAAACTTGAACACTGTCTTTTTAATTATAACATACGCTTGGCAAAAAATCCCCTTATCACTACTTGAATGATAAGGGGATTTTTACTTTTAACTTGATCGCAGTGCAACTATCAGTAAGACCCCTGCTTCAAAAATTCGAAGTATACTAAGAATTCTAAGTTGGGGGTCAACTGACAGTAGCGGCCCAATTGGTTCTACTAACGATCAGTAGATCACTGATCGAAGTTTCACTTTATGATAAATGCTTCTGAACAAGTTGATTGACAACTGCTCCATCTGCTTTGCCTTTTGTTTTTGGCATAAGTACACTCATCACTTTACCTATATCTTTTTTTGTTGTTGCGCCTGTTTCATTAATGGCATCAACAACCAGTTGTTCAAGTTCGGCACTTGATAGCTGTTCTGGCAAGTAAACTTGAAGAAAGTCGATATTTTGCTCGGTTTTTTCTACAAGATCAGCACGATCAGCTTGTTTAAATTCTTGGAGGGAATCTTTTAACTGCTTAAGTTCACGAGCTAAAACAGTTAATTCTTCGTCTTTTGTTAATTCATCTTTACCAAGTTTGATCGCTTCATTTTGGATAGAAGCTTTCACCATGCGAATCATACTCAGCTTTTGCTTTTCTTTATTACGCATAGCCGTTTTCATGTCTTGATTCAGAGATTCTACTAATGACATTTCCTTCTTTACACCCTCTTAATAAGAAACCAAAGATTTCTTATATTTAATTACTTACGCTTTCTTGCCGCTTCAGATTTCTTTTTACGTCTAACACTTGGTTTTTCATAATATTCACGCTTACGATATTCTGATAATGTACCTGATCTTGATACATCACGTTTAAAGCGACGAAGAGCATCTTCAAGCGACTCATTTTTACGAACGCGAGTAGTATTTGACATGCTATTTTCCCTCCCTCCGGAGCATCAACAATTTAAAAGACAAACGATCCAAGTAGCTTTGTCTCTATGATATTATAATATAATGATATTTATAGGTCAACTTTAAGTTTTAATTTAATCGTTAACGGTTGGCATTGATTTTTCAATTTTCACTAGTTTGCTAGGTTGGCCAATGACTGCCAAGGGACATTATCTATCTTTAGCTTAAATTTGTTTCCTCTAATAGATATGACAATGTAGACAAGAAATACATTGGTGCTGTTTCTGTCCGTAGAATTCTCGGTCCCAAACGAATCGGTTGAAAATTAGCATCATAAAACTGTTCAATTTCTTTTTCTGTAAATCCACCTTCAGGACCGATAGCGATGACTACTGATTGACCAGGTTTGATTTGTGCTAAGTATGTTTGAAGCTTTTTTGTTGAAACGGTACGAGTTGTTTCCTCATAAGCAACAAATTTATGCTCAAAATTCTTCGTACTTGTAAGTATTTGCTGCATCGAATGCGGAAGCTCAACCGTAGGCAGACTCGTGCGATGCGACTGCTCTGCCGCTTCTTTAGCTATCTTTTGTAATCGCTCGATTTTTTTAACTTGCTTTTTCCCATCCCACTTCACAATCGATCTTGCACTATTAAAAGGGATAATTGAATCAACACCTAACTCCGTTGACTTTTGGACAATCCATTCCAATTTGTCACCTTTAGGCAAGCCTTGGATCAACGTGATTTGTATCGGTAATTCAACCTGATCGTCCAAGCGTTCCAGTTTAGACAAATAGACTTGTTGATCATCAATCTGATCGATTAAACAGAGATACGGATGACCTGATGGATGATTGCAAATAATTTGATCCCCTGGCTTCATTCGCATCACATTAGCGATATGATGATAATCATCGCCTACAATCGCCAACTCATTTTCTCCCCAATACTCTTCATTGACAAAATATCTTTGCAATTTATTTCACCTCAATCAATTTAAGCTGGTTTTTTAGCAACAATTAAGATCCAATCTTTCATTTGATTTGTTTCAATAATTTCAAAACCAGCATTGATTAAAGCTTGTTTAACATCTGTTTCTTTTGCTTTAATGATTCCTGAAGTTATAAATAAACCACCTGGTTTTAGTCTTTCAAACGCATCTGTTTCAAAGCGCATTATAATTTCGGCCAATAAGTTAGCAACGATTAGATCTGGCTTAACTGTGACATGATCCAATAAATTATTTTGCTTAACGGTAATCTTACTACTGGCTTTATTTAGCTTGATATTTATTCCTGCTGCTTTAACAGCAACTACATCAAGATCATATCCATAAACATGATCGGCACCTAGTAAAGCTGCTGCAATACTAAGTACCCCAGAGCCTGTTCCAACGTCAATCACAGTTTGACCAGCTTGCAAATATTCTTCAATCGCTCGGATTGACAAGATTGTTGTTGGGTGTGTTCCAGTTCCAAATGCCATCCCTGGATCTAGTTCGATCACCAATTCATCAGCAGATTCTGGAAGATAATCTTCCCATGTTGGAGTGATCGTAATCTTTTCTGAAACTTGAATCGGTTTATAGTACTTTTTCCATGCGGTTGCCCATTCTTCTTCATTTACTTCACTAAGAGTAATCTTGTTTTGTCCAATGTCAATGTCGTAAACGAGCAACTGGTTGATGGCTTCCTTTATTTGTTCAACAGCTTCACTTAAAAAACTATTCATTGGTAAATACGCCTTTAAGTAAACCCCTTCAGTAGGATAGTCCATCGGATCCAGCTCATAGATTTCGCCTAGTTGGTCAGATCTTTCTTTATGAAAATCGTCTGCATCTTCAATTACAACACCACTAGCTCCCGTTTCATGTAAAATATTTGAGATCGGCTCAATTGCTTCATTTGTTGTATGAATACAAATTTCAGACCATTTCAAATTGATCACTCTTTTCTCAGGTTAAATTAACTTGCAATTAATCATTCTTAAAGGCACGCTTTACTCGACTAAAAAATGAATCTTCCGTTTCATCTGTTGGCTCATTTCCGCTTAAGTCATTAAATTCTCTAATTAATTCTTTTTGTCGCTCTGTAAGATTCGTCGGTGTAATCACACGAATACGGACATTTTGATCACCATGACCATAACCACGTACATTCGGTACCCCTTTTCCTCTTAACCTAAACGTTTTACCCGTTTGAATACCTGCAGGGATCTTCAGTTTGACTTTTCCGTGGACAGTTGGCACTTCAATCTCATCACCCAAAGCAGCTTGAGCAAATGTAATCGGCATATCACAGAAAATATCATCCCCATCTCGTTGGAAAAACTCATGTGGTCTTACTTGAACAACAACGTAAAGATCACCAGCAGGACCACCATTTACGCCCGGTTCACCTTTTCCAGCGACACGAATTTGTTGACCATTATCGATACCAGCAGGGATTTTAATATGAATTTTCTTCTGTTTTTTAACTGTACCTTTACCATGGCATGTCGTACATTTTTCTTTAATTTCTTTTCCAGTTCCACTACAGTGGTGACAAACACGCTTATTAACAACACGGCCAAATGGAGTGTTCTGTTCCATATTTAACTGACCGCTTCCTTGGCAATGTTTACACGTTTCAGGTTTTGTCCCTGGCTTCGCACCAGACCCTTTACACGTATCACATTTTTCTTCACTTGGAATTGAAATGTCTGTCTCTTTACCGAATATTGCCTCTTCGAAATCTAACGTCATCGTATATTGAAGATCATTCCCTTGTCTTGGGGCATTTGGATCACGTCTGCCTCCACCACCAAAGAACATATCGAAAATATCACCAAAACCACCAAAGTCTTCAGCACCAAAACCGCCTCCGCCAAAGCCTTGTCCTTGAGAAGCCGCATGACCAAAACGATCATATTGCGCTCTTTTTTGCTCATCACTTAAGACCTCATAAGCCTCTTTTACTTCTTTAAATTTATCCGCTGCATCTGGCTCCTTATTAACGTCTGGATGATATTTACGGGCTAGTCTTCGATACGTTTTTTTAATCTCTTCTGGTGTAGCATCTTTACTAATCCCCATTACCTCGTAATAATCACGTTTACTCATAAAGGCCATCACTCCCATCTCTTTTTCTGCATAGAAATAATCATAACATTAATCTGAATAACTAAACAATAGTTGATCGACAATTAAACGGATAAAAGTCAAAGTCAGGATATACTTGACTTTGACTTTTATCACATTAGTTATTATTTATCGTTTTCATCATCGACTTCTTCAAAGTCAGCATCAACAACATCATCGTTAGCATCACTTGCTTCGCTTGCTTGTTGAGCTTGCTGAGCTTGTTCATAAAGCTTAACTGATAAAGCTTGAACTTCTTGTTCTAAAGCTTCTTTCTTCGTTTTTATCGCTTCGATATCGCCATCTTCAAGCGCTTTTTTCAGTTCATCTTTTGCAGCTTCTGCTTTTTGCTTTTCATCTTCAGAAACTTGATCTTTAAGATCTTTGATCAACTTATCTGTTTGGAAAACAAGTTGGTCTGCTTCGTTGCGAAGATCAATTTCTTCTCGACGTTTTTTATCTGCCTCGGCATTTTCTTCAGCATCTTTTACCATTTGTTCTACTTCTTCATCACTTAAACCTGATGATGATTGAATTGTAATTGATTGCTCTTTATTTGTGCCTAAATCTTTTGCTTTAACATTAACAATCCCATTTGCGTCAATATCGAAAGTAACCTCAATTTGTGGAATACCACGTGGCGCTGGTGGAATATCAGTTAATTGGAAACGACCTAACGTCTTGTTGTCCGCAGCCATTTCTCGTTCACCTTGTAGTACGTGAATATCAACTGCAGTTTGGTTATCTGCCGCTGTTGAGAATACCTGTGAGTGGCTTGTTGGGATCGTTGTATTACGCTCAATTAGTCGTGTTGTTACACTACCCATTGTTTCAATTCCTAATGAAAGTGGCGTAACATCTAATAATAGAACATCTTTAACATCACCTTGGAGTACTCCACCTTGAATTGCCGCACCTAGAGCAACAACCTCATCCGGGTTTACACCTCTTGAAGGCTCTTGACCTGTTTCTTTTTTCAATGCTTCTTGAACAGCAGGAATACGAGTTGAACCACCAACTAAAATAACTTTGTCAATTTCTGATGCACTTAAGCCCGAATCTGCAAGTGCTTGACGTGTTGGTCCCATTGTTCTTTCAATTAGTTCTGCTGATAATTCTTCAAACTTAGCTCGTGTTAACGTCATTTCTAAGTGTAGTGGTCCAGCTTCACCAGCTGTAATAAATGGTAATGAAATTTGTGTCTGGCCAATCCCTGAAAGATCCTTTTTCGCCTTCTCAGCAGCATCTTTCAAACGTTGTAACGCCATCTTATCTTTGCCTAAGTCAATTCCATTTTCTTTTCTAAATTCGGCTACTAAGTGCTCAATGATCACTTCATCAAAGTCATCTCCACCTAGGCGATTATCACCTGCAGTTGCAATAACTTCAAATGTCCCATCACCAATATCTAAAATAGATACGTCAAACGTTCCACCACCTAAATCATAAACTAGAACCGTTTGATCTTGATC
>DUPD01000037.1 GCA_012838505.1 Bacilli bacterium
AATTGTCATATGTATGTTGATCAATCAGCTGATCCAGAAATGGCATTCCAACTTGTGATAAATGCAAAAACTCAAAGGCCATCTGTTTGTAATGCGATTGAAACGCTACTCATTCACGAAGAGTGGTTTAATCGTCACGGAAAAGCACTCATTCAAATCTTAAAAGACAAGCAAGTTGATATACGTGGTGATCAAACGGTGCGGTCAATAGACCCAACGATCCAAGAGGCGACTGACGTCGATTGGGAGACAGAGTATTTAGATATGATTCTTGCGGTCAAAGTTGTTCAGACTGTGGATGAAGCAATTAGTCATATTAATCTGTACGGCACAAGTCACTCTGAAGCAATTGTGACGGAATCAAACGAAAATAAGGTTAAGTTTTTAAATCAAGTGGATGCTGCTTGTGTATATCATAATGCATCTACGAGGTTTACTGATGGATTTGAATTTGGATTTGGTGCTGAAATTGGAATTAGTACACAGAAACTTCATGCGAGAGGGCCAATGGGATTAGAGGCTCTTACATCAACCAAATATCAATTATCTGGTACAGGACAATATAAAAAGTAATTTTTTAATGAAACAATTTGTTTTTTGCGTTAGAATATAGAGAGAATAAAAATCTAACGTTATATTTGAAGGAGAGATATTGTGAGCAAGACTTTAATCTTCGGGCATAAAAACCCTGATACAGATACGATTGCATCAGCTATTGCTTATAGCTATTTGAAAAATCAACTTGGAAATGATACTGAAGCTGTTGCATTAGGTGAACCAAATAGTGAAACTCAGTATGCACTTGATTATTTTAACTTGAAAGCACCGCGAGTTGTAACGAGTGTGGCAGATGAAACAGATCAAGTGATTCTAGTTGATCATAATGAAAAGCAACAAAGTGTGTCTGACATCGATCAAGTAAGAGTGAGTGAGGTTATTGATCACCACCGAATTGCGAACTTTGAAACGGCAGATCCACTCTACTATCGAGCTGAACCTGTTGGTTGTACAGCAACAATTTTAAATAAAATTTTCAAAGAAAAGAATGTTGAGATACCTAAGGAAATTGCTGGTTTAATGTTATCTGCGATTATATCAGATTCACTATTATTCAAATCGCCAACATGTACTGCTGAAGATATTGAAGCAGCTAAAGAGCTAGCAGGTATTGCTGAAGTTGATCCAGAAGTTTATGGACTTGATATGTTAAAAGCAGGTGCGGATTTAAGTGGAAAATCAATTGAAGAATTGCTCGGATTAGATGCGAAGCAGTTTGAAATGGGTTCAAACTTAGTTCAAGTCGCTCAGATTAATACAGTTGATCCTGATGAGTTACTTGCTCAGGAAACAGAGATCAAAAATGCAATTTCAGCAGTAATTATTCAACAAAAGCTAGACTTGTTTGTTTTAATGATTACGAATATTTTAACAAATGATTCGATTATAATTGGCCTCGGTGATAAGGTTGGTGCGATTGATCAAGCATTCAATATTTTATTAGAAGACGATAAAGTGTTATTACCAGGTGTCGTTTCTCGTAAAAAGCAGATTGTCCCTCAATTAACAGATATATTATCGTAAAATATCAGAGGCAACGATCAGATAAGTTGCCTCTTTGTTTCGATTCGAACTGTTTATCAAATCGAATGATAAATGGGGTATTTATAAGCAGAAGGGATTTTTAACTATGAATGAATCATTACAGTCAGTTGATATAAAAGACATCATGATTGCCTATCAAAGAATTAAAGATGTCGTTAAACGCACACCCCTACAAAAAGACGTTATTTTGTCAGATCGTTATAATTGTAATGTCTATTTAAAGAGGGAAGATCTACAAGATGTTCGCTCCTTTAAAATTCGTGGAGCATATCATTTCATGCAAAGCTTAACAAAGGAAGAGCTTAAGCGCGGTGTTGTTTGTGCAAGTGCAGGTAATCATGCACAAGGTGTTGCCTATTCATGTCAAGCGATGAAAGTGAAAGGTACGATTTTCATGCCTACAACGACGCCAAGACAAAAAGTTGACCGAGTCGCCTTTTTTGGCGGTAACTATGTTGATATTATTTTAACTGGTGATACTTATGATGATGCATCTGATGAATCGAAAGCATACTGCGAAAAGCATGGCATGACATTTGTGCATCCATTTGATGATTATCGGACGATTGTAGGCCAAGGGACGATCGGCTTGGAGATTTTAGAAGATATGGATGAGCCAATTTCACATGTTTTTATGGCAGTGGGTGGTGGTGGACTAATCTCTGGCGTTGGCTCTTACATAAAGGAAATTAGCCCTGAAACACAGGTAGTTGGGGTTGAGCCTGCTGGTGCTGCTTCAATGCAAGCGGCATTGACAGAAAACCAAGTTGTTAAACTTGATGAAGTAGACAAGTTTGTTGATGGTGCAAGTGTGAAACAAATTGGTGATTTACCTTTTGCCATTGCAAAAAAAGTCGTTGATCAATTTGCCACCATTCCTGAAGGGAAAGTTTGCAATACGATTTTAGATCTTTATAATGAAAATGCAATTGTAGCGGAGCCTGCAGGTGCGTTACCTGTAACAGCATTAGATGATTTTAAGGATGAGATTGTCGGAAAAAATGTTGTTGTCATTGTTAGTGGTGGGAATAATGATATTGATCGTATGCAGGATATTAAAGAGCGAGCACTGATATATCAAGGATTAAAGCACTATTTTATCGTTAATTTCCCTCAGCGTGCAGGTGCACTTAGAGAATTTCTTACGCTTGTTCTTGGAGAAAATGATGATATTACGCGGTTTGAATATACGAAGAAAAATAATCGAGATCGCGGACCGGTTCTCGTGGGCATCGAGTTGCAAGACAAGAAAGATTATCAACCATTGATTGATCGCATGCATAAACATGAATTTTCATATATTGAATTAAATAAAGACGAAGATTTGTTTCACTTTTTAATCTAATCAGTGATCAGGTGCGGTGTTCTACAACACCCACCTTATTTTTATGTTTATGATGGCAAAATGGCATTAAATTTGTATTGCAGATATTATTGTTACTGTGATTTATGTGATTACAGTATTAGCTCTGTAAATGTGTCAACAAATTGCTGGCGACTTTTTTCGGTAAATGGAGCTGGACCTTTTGTTCGCCCACCACTTTTTCTAATCTGCGCATGCTGATGGCGTGATGCTAAGAGTCTGTCAATATTGCGCTCAGTAAAAATAAACCCACGTGGATGGATGACTTGACACTTTTTTTGTAATAATAGGGATGCTAATCCATAATCTTGTGTAACGACAAGATCACCAGCAGTGACTAATGAAATTATTTTATAATCAACTGCTTCACTTACACTATCAACATAAATTTCTTTAACGAAATCGCAATGTTGTCGATAACTATAATGGGCAAAGCTTTTTAAGACAACAACTTCTATTTGTTGTTGACTTGCGATTGAAATGATTTCATTCGTAACAGGACAAGCGTCCCCATCAACATAAATAATCATTTTGAAGTCTCCTTAATAAATTGTAAATATAATGTACATATTTGTAACGGAATAAGGGAAAGAGTTAATTAGTCATATTTATTATATATCAGAATTGAAAGGAAGAACAAACCGTGTCAAATTATAAAGCAGGAGATCTTGTTCAATTAACAATTATCGAACAGATAGACAATGGTTATCTCGCATCTGACAATAAGATGAAGTTCAATTTAATCACAGAACAACTATACAATGAAAATGATCAAGTTGAAGCATTTTTATACCATGATAGTAAAAACAACCTTGTTGCAACAGCTAAAATTCCAACTGTCAGCTTTCAAACTTTTGATTGGGCTGAAGTGAAGCGAATTTACCGAAATCTGGGTGTTTTTGTTGCTATTGGATCGACCTTTGAAGTGCTTGTATCAGTAGATGATTTACCACAACATCAAGCAGTTTGGCCAGAAGTAGGTGATCAGTTATATGTCATTTTAACACATGATAAGAAAGGTCGTTTGCTGGCTCAACCGGTTAAAGAAGAGGACTTTGATGGTAGTTGGGATACTGCACCAGAATCACTTTTTAATCAAGATATTAGTGGTCGTGTCTTCAGATCAGGTAAAGAAGGGGCTGTGATCATCAGCGAAGACGGTTATCGCGGTTTTATTCATTATAGTGAACGCAAAGAAGAACCTCGTGTGGGAGAGTGGGTTGATGGACGCGTCATTGAGGTTAAAAAAGACGGCACATTAAATGTTTCATTATTACCCAGAAAACAAGAAGCTCGACTCGAAGATTCTGAAACTATTTTAACGTATTTAAAAGAAAACAATGGAGAAATGTCACTTGATAATCAATCTTCGCCCGAAGAAATCAAAGCAACTTTTGATCTCAGCAAGTCTGCTTTTAAACGTGCAATCGGAAAGCTATATAAAGATCGCTTAATTAAGCAGGAAGAGGGAAAAACGATCTTACAGACGAAAGAGGCTGACAAGTAGTCAAAGAATAGGTAAAAAGTCATTTTCTCAGTTTTTTTGATCTGTTCTTTCCTATATTAAATGAGAAGAATGTATTTAATTATTTAACTCAAAACATTTGAGCCGGTGCTATATAAGCGATATAATAGTTATGTTCGAGGTTTATAAATCTGTGAATGATGCTTGCTACCAAATGAAGGGGGTGTCAATAGATGAGTGTTAAGACAATAGAAAAAGTAAAAGAAATAGAACGACAAGCTGAAGCCCTTGAGCGTGATTATGATCGGCAACTTCTTGAGCTGAAAAAAGAAACAGCTACAAAAATCGAACAAATGAAAGAGACATTAGCGAGTGAAGTTGCAACTTTCAATGAAAAAGAAATAGAGAAACTCGATAAGAAGTTGCAGATCTTAAAGAAATCAAATCAACAAGAGTTAGAAGAGCAATTAAATCAGTTAGAAAGTGTTTTTGATAACAAAAAACAAGAACTGGTTAATGCGGTCGTTAAGGAGGTTATGAGAAAGTATGGCAATAGCTAAAATGAAAAAATTGACACTCATATCTTTCCATGAACAGAAAGACCAGTTATTAAAATCAATTCAAGAATTACAAAACTTAGAAGTTGTTGACTTACATTCGACTGAATTAGGGGATTTAGAAATATCGACTAATGATGTCGACCAATTACAAACAACGATTAAGCAACGTGAAACACAAATTGACCAAATCGAATCTGCAATAAATTTTCTTCAGTCACATTTACCTGAAACGTCACTTTTAAAGAAGTTACGGACAGAAAAGCAAGTTTTCACACTTGAGAGCTTGTCAGCTGAAGTTGCAAAATTTTCTACAAAAGAGCTAGTCAATCATTTGTTAACTAAACAAATAGAGCTTGAGAAAATAGAAGAGAGACGTCAGAAACTTACTGAGGAAGAAGTGTTTTTTGAGCACTGGAATAAATTAAGCTTCAGTAAAAAAGATGTGCAGAATGCGAAATATATAACTGGTAGTGTCGGTACAGTCCCACAGCATATTCAAAATCAGTATATCAATCAATTGAAAGAAACAGACCTTTTGTTCGTTGAAGAAGTTTATCAAAACAAAGACGAACATGGTGTCTTTATTTCCTATGATTTAAAGAATGAAGAAGAAGCTCAACATATACTTAATGAATGTCATTTTGATGACTTGACGACGAATTTTGTCGAAAACCCATCAGTTGCATTAAAAAAGCTCAAGCATGAATTAGCTGAACTTCAAACAACTAAAGAGAAAATTATTAGTAAACTTGAAAAGATGACAACGGAAGAATGGCAGTTAATGCTTGCAGATGAATACAATAAAGCAGTACTTGAGCGTGAAAAAAGTAAGTTGTTAATCATTGATGAAAAGCATTTATTTGTAATGGAAGGTTGGCTGGAAGAGGTTGAGGTTCAGTCAGTTAAGCAGGCATTAAATAAAAGTTTAAATTCACATGATTATTCAGTATTAGTCGAAGAAGTCAGGGAAGAAGATTATGATCGAGTTCCTACTATTTTAAAGAATAATGACTTGATTGCTCCATTTGAAAATGTTACTGAAATGTATAATCTTCCTAAGTATAATGAGATTGACCCGACACCATATCTTGCACCATTCTATTTTGTCTTTTTCGGGATGATGGTTGCCGACTTGGGCTATGGATTGCTTTTATGGCTAGCAACATTTATCGGTCTCAAATTCTTGAAATTTGATCCACCGATGACGAAGAATTTAAAGTTCTTCCACACATTGTCGTATCCAACGATGATTTGGGGATTAATTTACGGTTCGTTTTTTGGGTTTGAATTACCATTCTTGTTATTATCAACGACAAATGATGTCATCACGATCCTAATTCTTTCTGTCGTCTTCGGTTTAATTCAAATATTTGTTGCTTTAGGCATCAATGCGTATTTAAAAATTAGAGATGGTGAGATATCTGCTTCAATCGCAGATGGAATAGGTTGGATCGCAATTCTTGCCGGTTTAATCGTATTATTATTAGGTTCAATGATCTTTAATCAAGCATTAATTACTCAAATAGGTGCAGCAATAGCTATCTTAGGTGTGTTGGGGATTTTAGGAGCATCTATGGCAGGTTCTAAAAATAAAGGGCTTGGCTTAGGTTTAGGTGTCTATAATCTATACGGAATCACATCTTATATTGGTGATATAGTTAGTTATTCTCGTTTAATGGCACTTGGTGTGTCAGGAGCGAGTATTGCTTTAGCTTTTAATATGATTATTAGCTTTATTCCGCCGATTGGTCGCTTTACGATTGGTGTTGTACTGTTTATTGCTTTACACGCAGTCAATATTGGTCTAACCATGTTAAGCGCCTATGTTCATGGTGCGCGGTTAATCTTTGTTGAGTTCTTTGGTAAGTTTTTTGAAGGTGGCGGTAAGCCGTTTAAACCTTTAAAAGCTTCTGAGAAATATATTGTATTAAAAAATAATAATGAAAAGTATAGAGACGGAGGAATTTAATTATGGAAAGTTGGTTACAATTTTTTATTGAAAATAATGGTGGGTTTTTATTTGCAGCATTAGGAATCGGTTTTGCAGTAATATTTGGTGGTTGGGGATCAGCTAAAGGTGTTGGAATGACTGGTGAAGCTGCTGCTTCATTAATTAAAGAACAACCTGAGAAATTCGGTAAATCTTTAATTCTACAGTTACTACCTGGTACACAAGGTTTATATGGTTTCGTTATTGGTTTCTTGATTTACTTGAACATGGATCCAAGCATGGCTTTAACTGATGGAATTTTCTTGTTGATGGCTGCTTTACCTGTTGCATTTACAGGTTTAACATCTGCAATGGCTCAAGGCCGAGTATCAACTGCAGCAATTCAAATCTTAGCTAAAAGAGAAGATCAAAACACTAAAGGTATCATTTACTCAGTAATGGTTGAAACTTATGCCATTTTAGGGTTCGTTATTTCCTTCTTACTTGTTATAGCATAAGATTAAATAAAGTGAGAGGATGGAGTGTATGGAAGATATTAAAGTTTTGTCTGAACAAATTTTGACAAGAGCTAAAAAACAAGGTCAAATGAAACTGGATGATTATGAAAAAGTTGCTGAAGCTAAGCTTAAAGAAACTCGTGAAAAGATTGAAGAAAGTGAAAAACGACAAAAAGAGCAAATTATTCAGCAGTTAAACAATGATTATGAGCGTCAGACTCAAACGATGAAAAATAAGCAAAGAAATCAGATTTTAGCTAAAAAACAAGAGCTATTAAACACCGTTTTTGATCAAGCAGCTACTGAACTAGAAAAATTAAATGACATACAATTTAGTCAATTATTATCTGGTGTGCTAAGTAAAATAGACGCGAAAAAAGAGTGGTCACTTGTTCCCGGTGAGCTATCACTGGAATTAATGCAATCTGATCAAATAAAAAATATTTTGACTCAATATTCATTCGTCACAGTGTCTGACCAGACGATTAATAATAAAGCGGGCTTTATTTTAGATCAAGGTGGAATTAATTATAACTTCTGCTTTGATGCCCTAATCAATGAACTAAAAAGAGACTTTTCTCCACAACTTGCGACACTAGCATTTTAAGAAACATTGCTATTCGTTCAAATTAATGAGTAAGGGGGGAGAATAAATGCAAGATACTGAATATAAAGGGATTAACACACAAATTCGCGTGGCTGAGACAAAGTTGTTCACACGAGAAGACTATGAAAAAATGCTTCGAGCAGAAGGACTTCGTGGTGCTTTAGATGTTTTGAAGGGCACGGACTATTATTTTGATGAACAGGAAGTGCTAGATACGAAGAACTTTGATCAGTTTTTGATGGCTCGATTGAAAACAGTTTATGATGAACTTTTTGAGATGACACCAAATCGTGAAGTAGTCCAAATATATACGTTACGTTACAGTTACCACAATCTTAAGGTGTTGCTCAAACAAAAGGTTAAAGAAGTTGAACTTGAACATTTATTAATCCCAATTGGGAACGAATCAATTTCGACATTACGTAACTTGGTTCAAACTGGGCAATCGGAAATACTCGACCCAATTATCGTCGAGGCTGTTCAACATGCTTTAGATGATTACAATACATTTGAACGAGTTGAAGCAATTGATGTTTTTATGGACACGTATTATTACAAGCATATCCGTGCGATTGCTGATGAATTAAATAATGCGACTATATCTAAGGTCGTTGATGTCATGATTGATTTAGACAACTTATCAACAGTGATTAGAAGTTTAAATCAACAGAAATCACGGTCATTTCTCCATACGGTGCTATCGAGCTCTGGCTCAATTGCTAAACAAGCCATTATTGATGCAGCTGATCAAGGTAAGGGAGCTTTAAGTGAACTTTATTTAAGTCAGCCTTATGCAAAAGATTTAGAAGCTATTCTAGCTGACTCTAGATCTGAGATCAATCCGATGATGCTTGACCGAGTTATCGAAGAAATTATTGATGAATTAATGGGCGAAGGAAAGTATCAAGCTTTCGGTCCAATGCCAGTAGTGGCTTATATATTTGCAATTGAAAAAGAAATTACAAATATTCGTTTAATTCTTGTCGGTAAAGATAATCAAATCGATGAAGAAATTTTAAGGGAAAGGATGCGACCTATTTATGGCTCATAAAATAGCAGTAGTTGGAGACAAAGATTCGGTGCTTCCTTTTAAAATCCTTGGGTTTGATGTGTTTGCAGCTGATACAGGTAAAAAAGCAAGGCAAACAATTGATTCTTTAGCAGAGCAAAGCTACGGAGTGATCTATTTGACTGAAACAGTTGCTAAAGAAATACCAGATACAATTAAGCGATATGACGCAGAAGTTAAGCCTGCGATTATCTTAATTCCAAATCATAAGGGATCACTAAATATCGGGAAAAACCGAATTGAAAAAAATGTTGAAAAAGCAGTAGGACAAAATATTTTATAACTAGGAGGGGACTTATTTGAAAAAAGGAAGAATTGTCAAGGTTTCCGGTCCTTTAGTTATGGCAGAGGGTATGGAGCAAGCGAATATCCAAGACCTTTGCTATGTAGGGGACATGAGATTAGTCGGTGAAATCATTGAAATGCGTAATGATGTCGCCTCTATTCAAGTATACGAAGAAACCTCTGGACTCGGCCCTGGCGAACCGGTCGAAACGACTGGTGAAGCTTTATCTGTAGAATTAGGTCCTGGAATCGTTTCACAAATGTTTGACGGGATTCAACGACCACTTGATACGTTTAAAGAAAAAACTGAAAGCGACTATCTTGTTAGGGGCGTTAATATTTCAAATTTAGATCGTGATAAAAAATGGTCTTTTACAGCGACAAAATCAGTTGGTGATCAAGTTGAGACCGGTGATATTGTCGGTACGATTCAAGAGACAAAAGTTATTGAACACCGAATTATGGTTCCTCATGGTGTGAAAGGGACAATTAAATCGATTGAAAGTGGCGATTACACATTAAATGATATCGTTTATACAATTGAAACAGAAGATGGCGTTAAAGAATTAACACTGCTTCAAAAATGGCCCGTTCGTCGTGGTCGTCCATTTAAGAAAAAGTTAAATCCAAATCAGCCAATGGTCACTGGTCAACGTGTCATTGATACATTTTTCCCAATTACAAAGGGTGGCGTGTCTGCTGTACCTGGACCGTTTGGTGCTGGTAAAACAGTTGTACAGCACCAAATTGCGAAATTCAGTGACGTTGATCTTGTTGTTTACGTTGGATGTGGTGAACGTGGAAATGAGATGACAGACGTTCTGAATGAATTTCCTGAGTTGATTGACCCAAACACTGGTGAATCATTGATGGAACGGACAATCTTAATTGCGAACACGTCAAACATGCCAGTAGCTGCACGTGAGGCATCAATTTATACAGGTATAACAATTGCTGAGTATTTCCGTGACATGGGTTATAGTGTTGCGATTATGGCTGATTCTACTTCACGTTGGGCTGAAGCACTTCGTGAAATGTCAGGTCGTTTAGAAGAGATGCCAGGGGATGAAGGTTATCCAGCCTATTTAGGAAGCCGTATCGCTGAATATTATGAGCGTGCTGGTCGTGTGATTTCAGTTGGATCTGATGATCGTGAAGGAAGTATTACGGCAATTGGTGCAGTTTCACCTCCAGGTGGAGATACATCAGAGCCCGTGACACAAAATACATTACGTGTCGTAAAAGTTTACTGGGCACTTGATTCAGCTCTATCACAAAAGCGTCATTTCCCGTCAATAAACTGGTTAACATCTTACTCACTTTACCTAACAGAAGTTGGTGAGTACATGGATGAAGCTTTAAAAACAGATTGGTCGAAAATGGTTCAGCACTCAATGAATCTATTACAAGAAGAGGCTGAGCTAGAAGAGATTGTTCGTCTTGTTGGGATTGAATCGCTATCAGAAAAAGACCGCTTAACAATGGTCATCGCGCAATCACTAAAAGAAGATTATCTCCAGCAAAACGCTTTTGACGATGTGGATACATACACTTCACGTCAAAAACAATTCGTCATGCTTGATTTGATCTTATCGTTTGAAAAAGAAGCGCGTGAAGCGATGAAGCTCGGTGCTTATTTTGATGAAATTATTGAGGGTACAGATGAACTCCGTGATCGAATTGCCCGAGCTAAATATATAAGTGAAGATCAAATCGATCAAATTAAAGCAATTAAGGAAGATACAAAAGAAATAATTCATCAGATTATTTCTAGAGGAGGGATGACAGAAAATGCTGAAGGAGTATAAAACAGTTAGTGAAGTCATTGGACCTCTAATGGCGGTCGAGCAAGTCGAAGGTGTTAAGTATGATGAACTTGTTGAAGTCCAAATGCAAACAGGTGAAATCAGACACGGTCAAGTACTTGAAGTTGATGGCGATAAAGCGATGGTGCAAATTTTTGAAGGGCCAAGTGGAATCAATATTAAAGATACAAAAGTTCGCTTCCGAGGAAAACCACTTTCTCTCGATGTCTCTGAAGATATGGTGGGGAGAGTTTTTGACGGAATGGGTCAACCGATGGATGATGGCCCAGCGATTATCCCTGAGGCGAGTTTAGATGTAAATGGTCAAGCGATTAATCCAATTGCCCGTGACTATCCGGATGAGTTTATTCAAACGGGGATCTCGTCAATTGATCATTTGAACACACTCGTTCGTGGTCAAAAATTGCCTGTATTCTCTGGATCAGGTCTACCACACCGTGATTTAGCTGCTCAAATTGCACGTCAAGCATCTGTGTTAAACAGTGATGAAAAATTTGCAGTTGTTTTTGCGGCGATGGGGATCACTTTTGATGAAGCTGAGTTCTTCATGGAAGATTTCCGTAAAACAGGTGCGATTGATCGTTCAGTTATGTTTATTAACTTAGCGAATGACCCTGCGATTGAGCGGATTGCGACACCAAAAATGGCATTGACTACAGCTGAGTACTTAGCTTTTGAAAAAGATATGCACGTACTCGTAATTATGACGGATATGACTTATTATTGTGAGGCATTACGTGAAATCTCTGCAGCTCGTCGTGAGGTTCCAGGTCGACGCGGTTATCCCGGGTATCTGTATACGAACCTTTCAACATTATATGAGCGTGCAGGACGTTTAGTTGGCAAAAAAGGATCAGTCACGCAAATTCCAATCCTGTCAATGCCAGAGGATGATATTACACATCCAATTCCAGATTTAACAGGTTATATTACTGAAGGGCAAATTATTCTTTCTCGTGAATTGCACAATGCGGGTGTGAAGCCACCGATTGACGTGCTTCCATCGCTATCACGATTAAAAGATAAGGGAACAGGTGAAGGGAAAACCCGTGTTGACCATGCACCAACAATGAACCAATTATTTGCTGCATACGCAAAAGGGAAAGAAGCAAAAGAATTAGCGATTGTTCTTGGAGATTCTGCTCTATCAAAAACTGATCGATTATACGTTGAATTTACTGATCGTTTTGAAGAAGAATATATCAATCAAGGTTTTTACACAAACCGTACAATTGAAGAAACATTAGATTTAGGCTGGAAGTTGCTTTCAATCTTGCCTAAGTCTGAATTGAAACGGATTAAGAGTGATATGATTGAAAAGTTTATGCCGGAAGGAGAGTGATTAGGTCATGGCGAGATTAGATGTCAAGCCAACTCGGATGGAATTATCCAACCTTAAAGACCGTTTAGCCATTTCAACTCGTGGTCATAAGCTTTTAAAGGATAAGCAGGACGAACTGATGCGTCAGTTCATTACGTTAATTCGTCAAAATAATGAATTGCGTGCAGAAGTGGAGGAAGAACTAACAGAAGCGATGCGTGCTTTTGTTGTGGCGAAATCTTTATTAAATGAATCCTTTATTGAAGAATTATTTGCTGTTCCAAATACGTCGGTTACTTTAGATATACAAGAGAAAAACATTATGAGCGTAATCGTGCCTCAAATGGATTTCATGGTTGATGAAGCTGTTAAAGAACTAGAAATGCAATATGGATTTCTAAACTCAAATAGTGAGCTTGATCTAGCAATTGATCGAATTAAAACGATTTTACCTAAACTCTTAAAGCTTTCTGAAATCGAGAAAACCTGTCAGTTGCTAGCTGATGAGATTGAGAAAACTCGACGTCGAGTGAATGCGCTTGAGTATTTAAAGATTCCAGAACTAGAAGAAACAATTTATTATATCGAAATGAAGCTTGAAGAAAATGAACGTGCCAATATTACTCGAATTATGAAAGTTAAAGATATGGGGCAATAAGCTCAAAAAACCATTCGTTGTTAATCGACGGATGGTTTTTTAGTGAAGCAATATAGTTGACACTTCTCGGCTTAATGATTAGAATGATTTTTAACTATAAAATATGATAATTCATATTATTCAGTTAATTTAAACTAAAGGTGGTGTCAAAGCATGGATAAAGTAAAAAGAAAGCAGATAATGATTGGTGATTGGGTTAACTTAAGATCAAGTAAGGGTGAACAGATTCATGGTTATGTTGAAAAAACGACGGGTGATCATGAAGTCGTCCAATTACGTGTCGTTTCTAGTGAGAATCAAATCTTAGTTGGTCAGAGCATCCAGGTTCAAGTGAACAAAGTAACGAAAGAAGATGAGATCGAACAATATAGTGCTGGGGAATTAAAGCAGTTAATTGATCTTGCCCTACTAACAAATGATAAAGCATGGTTTGGCTCACTGATGACAAAATATCAAAAGTTGAAGATTAAACAAAATAATTAATTTTAAAATTTTAATTATGAAAAAGGAATTCAGTTGCTGAACTGGATTCCTTTTTTCATATCATTATAATTTAAATAGATTTACTTCTACTTAAATGGTTTAGAGGTGACACTCCGTGATCTGCACTCTGGGTGGACGCTTTCCGCGGGATCGGCCTCAACTTTTATTGTTCCACTACCGTGTCACAATAAGGATTTTCGGACTCGATCTTGTCCCGCTGGAGTCGCCACCCGTCGTTCCAATCACTTGGTTGGCGCTTTTGATAATGAATTATAAATTGATTATTTTTTGAAAAAGACTTGAATTATTTGATGTTATTTTAAATGTAAAATTAAAACATACAAAGGAAATTCTAATAATTCTAAGACTTCAAAGAATCCAAAAGATTATAAAAATATAATTGATTCTATTTACGAGAAAACCTTAAATAGAATCTTTTTACTTAGTAAGACTAGGTGGTGTCTCAGATTTTTTTAATTTGATTAGATCGATCAAGCTAATCACGCACTTCAATTGACATCATTCAAAATCTATGTTAAAAAATATATGTTAGCACTCTAACTGTCTAAGTGCTAATTACATATTTAGAAAGAGGAGATAATGATGGCAAAACAACAATTTGAAGCAGAATCAAAACGATTATTAGATTTAATGATCAACTCGATTTACTCAAAGAGAGAAGTTTTCTTAAGAGAATTGATTTCAAATGCAAGTGATGCAATTGACAAAATGTATTACTTAGCACTTACTGATGATTCAATTACGTTTGATCAAAGTGATTACTACATACGAATTGACGTTGACAAAGAGAAACGTCAATTAACGGTTACCGACACTGGAATTGGGATGACAAAAGAAGAGTTGGCATCTAATCTAGGTGTGATTGCTAAAAGTGGTTCGTTAGCATTTAAAAATGAGAATGAAATTAAAGATGGGCATGACATCATTGGTCAATTTGGGGTTGGTTTTTATGCAGCTTTTATGGTCGCTGATCATGTAACCGTTCAGTCGAAAGCGCACGGAGAAGAACAAGCTTATCAGTGGTATTCTGAAGGTGCTGAAGGCTTTACGATTGAACCATGTGAGAAAGAAAGCGTAGGAACGACGATTACTTTAAAGATTAAAGAAAATGCTGATGAAGAGGATTTTGATCAGTTTTTAGAGCCTAGTCATCTACAATCGATCATTAAGAAGTATTCAGACTTTATTCGCTATCCAATCAAAATGGAACTTTCAGAACAAAAACTTAAAGCAGATTCTGACGATGAATATGAAACAGTAATTGAAGAGAAAACTGTTAATAGTATGGTTCCGATTTGGAAGAAAAATAAGTCAGAACTAACAGATGATGATTATATTCAATTTTATCAAGAGAAGCATTATGGATTTGATCAGCCACTTAATCATATTCACATAAGTGTGGATGGGAATATTCGCTATCAAGCGATTCTTTATATTCCTGAAACAGCACCATATGATTACTATTCAGCTGAATATGAAAAAGGTTTAGAACTCTATTCGAGTGGTGTATTAATCATGAACAAAGCTCCTGAATTATTACCCGATTACTTCAGCTTTGTGAAAGGATTAGTTGATTCTGAAGATCTATCATTAAATATTTCTCGTGAAATGCTCCAGCACGATCGTCAATTGAAATTGATTGAAAAGAATTTAACACGTAAAATTAAACAAGAATTATTAAAAATGTTACGTAATGACCGAGAAAAATATGAGAAATTTTACGAAGCATTTGGTCGTCAATTAAAATTTGGTGTCTATAATGACTTTGGTCAACATAAAGAGACATTAAAAGATCTGTTGCTCTTCTATTCTTCAACTGAGAAAAAATTAGTGACATTAAAAGAATATGTTGAGCGAATGAAAGAGGGGCAAGACTCAATTTTCTATGCAACTGGTGAATCAAATGCTCGAATTGAACGATTACCACAAACAGAATTGGTTCAAGAAAAGGGATATGAAATCTTATATTTAACAGATGATATTGATGAGTTTGCAATTAAAATGTTAGTTGATTATGATGAAAAAACTTTTAAATCTGTATCGAGTGGGGATCTTAATTTAGTAGATGATCAAGATGAAGAGTCAGCTGAATTAACAGATGAAGAACAAGCATTGTTTAATAAAATGAAAGAAATTCTAAAAGATAAGGTGACGGATGTTCGACGTTCGAAACGATTAAAATCACATCCGGTTTGTTTAACAAATGAAGGTGAAATTTCAATTGAAATGGAAAAGGTATTAAGTATGATGCCTGATAACCAAGGAATCCAAGCAAATAAAGTACTTGAAATTAATACGGATCATGCCATTTTCCAATCATTAAAAACAATTGAGCAAAATGAAGCAGACAAGCTTGAAAAATACGCAAACATATTATACAATCAAGCACTCTTAATTGAAGGGTTACCAATTGAAGATCCACTAAGCTTTACGAATGATGTGTGGGAAGTTTTAAAATAAGCTACAATTTACACCTAAGTAATGTATAATTTTGTCGAATCGTGCCATCCTAATGCTATTGGAGGTGTTAGGATGGAACACGTAAAATTAATTATGATTAAGTATTTTGCAACGTTCGTATTACTCTACTTAGTGTTAGGAATTGCTTACGGACTGACAACAAGTCAAATTTTCTTCGTTAGCTTGATTAGTTTGGCGCTCTATTTTCTTGGAGATCTCTTTATTTTAGATCAAACGAACAATTTTATCGCAACATTTTCAGATGTTGTCATTAACTTTATCGTAATCTATCTCCTATTGGGTGTAGTAGGTTTTGCTGGTGACCGATTAATCGCAGCATTCATCTCATCGATCGTACTTGGCTTTTATGAAATCTTTTTTCATCTATACGTCACAGAAGAATTCAGTTATGAACATGAACCGATTTCAATCGGACGCTATGACTATTTGATGGAGTTGTCAGAAGAATTTGAGCCGTTTATTGACGATGAGGAAGATGATTATTACTAGATAATCAACTAATTAACAATTTAATGACTGAGAAAAAGCACTGGGTTTCTATTTGAAATCACAGTGCTTTTTTAGAGAATATGATTTGACAATCGGATCATTAATCCGTAAGCTTTTAGTAGTATTTGCTTGTTAGAGCTATTGAATGGGGGAAATCGTTTGAAACTATTAATTGACTTATTTTTTACATTCTCACGAGTAGGGTTGCTAACCTTTGGTGGTGGTTATGCAATGCTACCTATTTTACAAAAAGAAGTTGGCGAAACAAAAAAATGGGCTACCGAGGAAGAAATGATTGACTATTTTGCGATCGGTCAAACGACACCAGGCATAATCGCTGTTAATACGGCCACATTTATCGGTCAAAAACAGCGAGGAATACTTGGTGGAATTGCTGCAACACTGGGTTTAGTTTTTCCATCATACATAATCATCACAATCATCGCCATGTTTATGCGTAATTTCTCAGATTCAGTAATTTTACAAAATGCATTTGCAGGAATCAGGGTCAGCGTCTATGTGCTCATTTTAAATGCTGTACTTAAATTATGGAAAAGTTCTGTCGTTGATAAAATCGGTTTGCTGATCTTTTTACTCGTCTTTACATTGTCTATTTTCACGAATTGGTCACCAGCAGTTTTTGTAGTTATTGCAGGTGTTATTGGTGTAATTGTGAAGTGGCAAGAGAGGAGGCAAGTTAAATGATCTATTTACAGTTATTTTATGAATTTTTTAAAACAGGTTTGTTTGCGGTTGGTGGTGGCCTTGCCACATTACCATTCTTATACGATATGTCTGATTCAACAGGCTGGTTTACTCATGAACAGTTAGCAGATATGATTGCAATCTCGGAATCAACTCCAGGTGCGATCGGGATTAATATGGCTACCTATACAGGGCATTTAACGGCTGGATACCTTGGTGGGCTCGTTGCGACAATTGGACTTGTGACACCTTCGATTATTATTATTTTAATTATTGCACGTGTGTTAACCAAATTTAGAGAAAATCAGATTGTTGAAGCAACTTTTTACGGTTTAAGACCGGCTTCAACAGCATTAATTGCAGCAGCTGGTTTTTCAGTTGTCTGGCTTGATTTGTTTGACTTTTCTCATTTAGTTAATACAAATGACTGGCTTGGTTTTATTAATTTAAAAGCACTTGTTTTAGCTGTCATTCTTTTTTTCTTAATGAGACATAAACTTGTGAAGCATTTACATCCGATCTTTTTCATTGCTCTATCAGCAATTGTTGGGATGATCTTTCAATTCGCTCAATAAAAAAAGTAATAAATTCTAATTTAAAAGGACGATTAATATGTCTAGAAAATCAATTTATTATACAACTATATATGTGAATCTTTATCAATTGACATTGTACAAAACTGACCAAGGGCTTGTTTTGATCACAACAAAAACGGATCAACCGGAAAATTTTGCTGAGGAATGGTTAACTAAAACATTCAAAGACTATCAACTCATTCATGATGATCAATTTTTCAATCATGAACGCGATCAATTTACTGCTTATTTTAATGGACAGTTAACAAGATTTGATTTTACACTCGATCTGCACGGGACGTTATTTCAAAAATCAATCTGGCAACAGCTTCAGCAAATTCCGTACGGAGAGACTTGGAGTTATAGTGAACTTGCTGATTCAATTAATCGTCCAGAAGCTGTTCGTGCAGTGAGCCGAGCGATTGGTCAAAATCCATTACTGATCGTTGTACCGTGTCACCGAGTGATCGGTAAAAATAAACAACTGACTGGTTTTCGATCGGGCTTAGCATTAAAAAAATCATTACTACAACTTGAATCAAATTAAATTCAAAAGGCTAAAGAAAGCGTGTGAAATCGCCCTTTAGCCTTTTTTATACTTATTTTTCAACTAGCATCGAGACACCAATGCCTCCACCAACACAGAGACTGGCAATTCCTGATTTAGCATCAGTCTTATTCATTTCGTGGATTAAAGTGGTCAATATTCTTGCGCCGGAAGCACCGATTGGGTGACCGAGTGCAATTCCACCACCGTTAACGTTGACTTTCTTAGGATCGAGATTAAGATCACGCACAACGGGAATACTTTGAGCCGCAAATGCCTCGTTAATTTCGAATAAGTCAATTTGATTTAAATCAAGCTCAGATTGTTGAACAAGTTTATTAATCGCCTGATATGGACTATAGCCCATTATACTTGGATCAATACCAACTTCGGCGTATTCTTTTATTGTTGCTAAATAGCTAAGACCGCGTTTTTCAGCAGTTGATTTTTTCATTAAAATAAGAGCAGCTGCACCATCGTTAATTCCGGATGCACTACCTGCCGTTACTGTACCATTCTCAAGAAATGGCGTTCTTAATTTCTCTAAGTCTTCGATTTTAACATCTTTTCGGATATGTTCATCTTGATCAAATAGAATTGTTTCACCTGATTCATTTTTTACCGGAACAGGAACGATTTCATCTTTAAAACGACCGGACTCCTGGGCGTATTGAGCTTTATGTTGTGAGTTTAATGCAAATTGATCTTGTTCCGCTCTCGAGACATTAAACTGCTTCGCTACATTTTCAGCTGTAATGCCCATATGTTTTTGACTAAATGCATCTGTCAGACCGTCATGAATCATCGAGTCGATCAGCTTATCTTGGTCAAGTTCTTTTTCAAAACGATAGTTCGGCAGTAGGTGAGGGGCGTTACTCATACTCTCAACACCACCGACAACGACGATTTCAGCTTGATTTAGTTGAATTTGTTGACTACCAAGAATGACTGCTTTTAAACCTGATCCACAAACTTCATTAATTGTCATTGCTGGCTTCTCGTAGGGAACGCCGGCATCAACTAAAATTTGTCGAGCGACATTTTGACCAACTCCAGCTTGTAATACTTGTCCAAAAATACCTTGATCAACCTCTGACGGCTCAATGTGAGCACGCTTAATTGCTTCTTTAACAACGATTGTTCCTAACATACGCGCACTATGATTTTTTAAAGCACCGCCAAACTTGCCAATTGGTGTTCTGACAGCACTAACAATAACGATTTCTTCCATCATAAACAACTCCTTATTTTTTACTTAGAAGTTACCACTTTAGTTTAACAGATCTTTTCTAGTTAATCATTTATTAATTATAAATAGGCAAGAAAAATTAGTGAAATTAACCCATTCGTGTTAAAGTATTAGATAAGAATCAAAAAAGACTGTTATTTAGTATTAAATAGTTTTTTAAAAGAATGAACCAAAGGAAGTGGTTAGATTGAAAATAGGAATTGATAAAATCGGTTTTTACACACCAGCTATGTACATTGATACGGGAGATTTAGCTGAAGCGCGTGGTGTTGAACCAGCTAAATTTAAAGTGGGTATCGGTCAAGATAAAATGGCAGTAGCACCTAAAACTCAAGATGCTGTTACATTAGCAGCAAATGCTGCCCTAAATATATTGACTCAAGCAGATATTGATGCAATTGATTACGTCATTTTTGCAACTGAAACGGGCGTCGATCACTCAAAAGCTGCTGGTATTTTTGCTCATGAATTATTAGGATTAAAAAAATCAGCACGTTCGATTGAAATTAAACAAGCTTGTTATAGTGCTACGGCTGGGATTCAAATTGCCAAAGGCCATATCGCATTGAATCCAGATAGCCGTGTTTTAGTACTGGCTTCTGATATTTCACGTTATGGTTTAAAAACTGGTGGAGAAATCACACAAGGGGCTGGTGCGGTGGCGATGGTTATTGCTCGTGATCCTAAGCTAATGACGATTGAAAGTCCAAGTGTTTATCAAACAGATGATGCGATGGATTTTTGGCGTCCGCTATACTCAGATACAGCTCATGTACAAGGAAAATTCTCAGTGATCCAATACATTAATTTCTTCAAAGATTTATTTGCTCAATATCAGGAGCAAACAAAGACAAGCTTAAAAGACTTTGAAGCACTCGTTTTCCATACACCTTATACAAAAATGGGCTTAAAAGCATTGCAATCAGTCCTTGAAGATGCAGATGAAGCAGACGAAAAACGTTTATTAGATTACTATGAGGTCGGAAAATATTATAATGCGATTGTTGGTAATATTTATACAGGTTCTTTATATTTGAATTTAATCTCATTACTTGAGCAAAATCAAACTCTTGAAGCCGGAGCGACAGTCGGTTTATTCAGTTACGGATCTGGTTCGGTTGGTGAGTTTTTCACAGGAATTTTACAACCTGGCTACCGCGATCATTTAAATAAAGAGTACCATGAGCAAATGCTTGAAGAACGTGAGCAAATTTCAATTGAGCGTTATGAAACAGTGTTCATGGATACAATTCCAAATGGTGTAGGGGATATTGAACTTGATATCGATTCAGATCCAGCACCGATTTGTTTAGTCGGGATTAAAGACCATATGCGTCAATATGTGAATAAACAACAATAATCGAAAACTCGTTAATCTCTAAGTTGAGACTAACGAGTTTTTTTATCTTCGTAAATCTTTTAAAATTGCTTCAGCGGTTTGTAAATTCATATGTTTTTCTTTTCTTAAGAGGCGAGCGACTTTTTGAATTTCATCGCCAGTTGCACCAGCGTTAATTGCAAGTGATTTTGCCTGGAGCGCCATGTGGCCTTTTTGAATGCCATCGGTTACGAGTGCACGTGTTGCCGCAAAGTTTTGTGCTAAACCGACGGAGACAATAATTGATTCTAATTGCTTTGCATCAGGAGAACCGAGCATTTTGTGGGTGAATTTAGCACCTGGATGAATGTTAATTGAGCCACCGACAGTTCCAATTGGTAGAGGGATCGTCAGCTCGCCAATTAAATCGCCATCTTCTGATTTTGACCATTTTGTCAATGAACGGTATTGACCTGATCGTGCTGCATAGGCGTGAGCTCCCGCTTCAATAGCTCTCGTATCATTGCCGGTTGCTAAAACAAGTGCAGATATTCCATTCATGATGCCTTTGTTATTTGTTGTTGCCCTGTATGGATCGGCAATCGCAAATTGATTTGCTTCAATTATTTTGTCACGAACTTCAGTCCCAGACATTCCACGTCGCTCTAATATAGTGATAGGAACCTTACATCTTGCGGTTGCAAGGCATTCTGTCGCATAATTTGATAAAATGCCCATCAAAGCATTAGCTTCTGTTATTTCTTCTAAAAACGGTTTAACCGCTTCAGCCATCGTATTAATCATATTTGCACCCATTGCTTCTAGTGTCTCAACATGTAAATGGACGACTAGAAAAGCAGGAGTACCATATTCAGCATCTGCTTCGAGCCAACGAACATCGATTGATCGTGCACCACCACCGCGTTTAACAATTGATGGATGTGCGTTATTGGCAATCGAGATGATTTTTGCTTCAGCTTCTGAAATTGCCCGAATTGCTTCGTCTTTATTATTAATATCCTTCAAAGCGATTTGTCCAATCATCGTTCGATGACTAATTTCAGTTGTAAAACCGCCAGCGAGGCGAATCGTTTTTGCGGCAAAACTTGCTGCTGCGATAACTGAAGGCTCTTCGGTTGCCATTGGAATTAAGTAATCTTTACCATCAATTAAAAAGTGCAGTGCTAATCCCAATGGAAGCTGATAAGTCCCAACGACATTTTCAATCATGTGGTTGCTAATTTCTTCTGGTAAACTAAATGATTGTTTGAAGTTGTTTATTGGTTCAGTCTCAAGGTAATTCCCATTCATTAACGCTTCAATCCGTTGATCAATTGTCTTGTTATAAAATTTATCTAATCGGTTTTTTTTCATGTTGAACCTCCAATCGATTATCTGTGTCTCATTGTATCATAATCGAAATTTATTGGGCTAGATCGAAGTATGAAATCGCTAAATAAGCTTAAAATAGTTTCAGTACTTAAATGCGGATGAATGGATGTTATCAAATGGAACGAAAAAAATTAGATTTACTTGCCTTAGCATCAATCCCACTCGTTATGACACTTGGTAATTCAATGTTAATCCCTGTATTACCGATGATTGAAAGTGTTTTAAAAATCAGTCAACTACAGTCGAGCTTGATTATCACTGTGTATTCAATTGTTGCAATTATTTTAATCCCGATAGCAGGTTACTTGTCCGATCGCTTTGGACGGAAAAAAGTTATCATTCCAAGTCTAATTCTGACGGCAATTGGTGGGGGAATAGCGGCCTTTGCTTCTTGGCAAATTGCTGAACCTTATTTATTCATTATATTAGGTCGACTCTTGCAAGGAGTAGGTGCATCCGGAGCTTTTCCAGTCACGATCCCAACTGTAGGAGATATGTATCAAGCTGAAGAAGATGTGAGCAGAGACTTAGGAATTATCGAAACAGCCAATACATTCGGTAAAGTATTAAGTCCAATTTTAGGGGCGTCACTTGGACTCGTTATTTGGTATTTACCGTTTATTTTTGTGCCAATCTTTTCAATTCTGTCATTATTGCTTGTGATTTTCTTACTAAAAGTTCCTCAGCAAAAACAAACGACAAAACCAAAATTTAGGTGTTGGATCTGGACCGCCAATTGTCGCGGTAATAGAGGGGAATATGCGGGTGCTTTATATCACTTTAGTAATCTTAAGTGGAGTTGCAATGATTGTTTGTTTATTTTTGATCAAACCTAAATAAGTGTCGAACAGTAATAGTATGGGGTGATATATTTTGAATTATGCGATAAAATAGAATAATATCATCTAGAACAGAAAGGTACGTGAGATATGGACAAGTACAAATTGATTGACAAATTAATTATGAAATATTTGCTCATCGGTGCGGTTGTTATCTTACTCATTACGAATTATCAACATATATTTGATTGGCTCTCGCTAATTTGGGTCATTATTCGTCCGATCATTATGGGTGCAATTATTGCTTATGTTATCAATCTATTAATGATCCAGATAGAAAAGCTCTATTTTCCTAATAAAACGAGCAAGTGGGTTCAATTAACACGACGTCCTATTAGTATTTTAGTTGGCTTTGTTGTGATTATTTTTATTTTGGTTTTTGTAGTCAGTTTAATCGCACCACAATTGATTTCTGTTATTATGACGATCATTGAAACGATTCCTGAATTGTTTTCGATGGTTGAAACCTGGATTGTTGAATATGAAGATTTATTTCCGCAAGTTGCAGAAATGGTACAAGAAGCGGATATTGATTGGCAAGGTATCGCCACACAAGTTTTGAATTTCGTCAATAATTTTACAGGTAATATTATTGAAACAACCGTTGCAACACTCGGTTCTGTCTTCAGCTTTATTGTTAATATATTTATTGCGTTTATTATTTCAATCTATATTTTATTAACAAAAGAAAAGTTAGCAGAACAATTTAAACGATTGCTACGTGCTTACTTACCAAAACGAATGGATAAAGGGATTCGATATGTTGCACATGTTGTCAATGATTCATTTAAAAACTTCCTTGTTGGGGAAACAATTGAAGCGGTCATTCTTGGTTCATTAGTGGCGATCGGTATGTGGATTTTTAGATTTCCATATGCGGGTATGATTGGTGCATTAACTGGTGTTACGGCATACATCCCGTACATTGGGGCCTATATTTCTGCCTCAGTTGGTTTTCTGTTGATTTTAGTCGAGTCACCATTACAAGCTGTTTTCTTTCTCGTTATGATTATCGCGATCCAACAAATTGAAGGTAATGTCATTTACCCACGTGTTGTTGGTCAATCAATCGGGTTATCTGGATTATGGGTCATCGTTGGTGTAACGATTGGTGGGGGTCTCTGGGGTGTTCTAGGAATGTTAATTGGTGTTCCTATTTCATCAGCACTCTATCGATTACTAAAAGATAATGTTGTGATGAGAGAAAAAAGAAAAAATAATTTACAGCTCAAAAGTCGATCTTGAATTAAATTTTGATTGATTGAGATAATAAAGAGGGAGAGATACAGATGCGTATTTTAGTTTTAGGAGCCGGGGGAATTGGTGGTTACTTTGGAGGTCGTTTAGTCGAAAAAGGCGAGAATGTTGTTTTTCTAGTCCGCGATAAGCGAAAACAACAACTTGAAAGTAATGGGTTAATCATTCATAGTACAAAAGGTGACTTTTCTTTTCAACCACAATTAGTTACGAAAGATCAGAAGACAGAGCCATTTGATATCGTCCTCTTTTCCACAAAAGCTTATCATTTATCAGAAGCGATCGAAGATTTACAACCTTTTGTTGGTGATCGAACAGTGATTATTCCATTATTAAATGGTATTTCTCATCTCGATAAATTAACGGATGCTTTTGGAGAGGAGAAAGTGGTTGGCGGACTATGCCAAATAGAAACAACATTAAATGAAGCGGGTGAAGTGGTTCATTCAAGTCAATTTGATAAGCTTGTTTTTGGTGAATTGAATAAGCAAAAATCAAATCGGATTAACAGAATCGCAAACGCATTTAGCGGAACAAAAGCTGAATTTATTTTAAGTGAGGCTATTTTACAGGATATGTGGCACAAGTATTTACGGATTACAGTCTTATCTGGCCTGACAACTTTAATGCGTGCGCCAATTGGCCCGATCAGAGAAAGTGATGGTGGGATGACTTATATCAAGCAACTATACGAAGAAGTGACAGCGATTATGCGAGCAAATCATGCACCGATTGCTGCTAATGTTGAAATTGAGCAATTAGCATCGATTGAAACGCTTGGGTATGATTTTAAAACATCGATGCAGCGCGATATGGAAAAACGTTCACAAATCGAAGGTGATCATATTCAAGGCTATCTTTTAAGCCTGGCGAAAAATGCACAAATCAATGCACCTTATTTAACTTCAATTTATCAAAACTTAAAAGTTTTCGAGCAGACATTACCATAAGAGACGTTTACTGAATTTAATATTTTGTTTAAAATAATCTTACATTATACGATAATCAAAATGGGATTGTCAATGACTAATTTGCAATTGACTTTAATCTATGATAAAATAAGGACAGAATCACAGTCAGGATTAGCTATTCGTAATCGTACGCAACTTCTTATTGACAGAACTTGAGTGCGATTTTTATTTGTTTTACTTATGTCTGTATATTGAAAAAATTTTAATAGGAGAGTGAGTTAGTGAATTTAGTCAATGAGATGATTACTCATAAGGTTTTCGGTAAAGGACAAATCATTGAACAAGATGACGCTTTTATTACGATTGACTTTGAAGAGGACACGAAGAAATTTGTTTATCCTGATGCATTGGGTAATTTTATCCACTTAAAAGATCGAGAAGTTGCTGAATCATTAGAAAAAATATTAATTCAAACAAAAAAAGAAAAACAATTACGCGAACAAGAACTAGAAGAAGAACAGAGACAATTAGCTGAAGAAGCTTATCGTCGCGAAAGATTAAAGAACTTAAAAATTCATGAAAGTTCTCAAATTGTCTTTTGGCTAGACGAAGAAGAACAAACCAATGTCTTCGAAGATTGGACCGTATTTACTGGTGAAGTCCAAAGTGGTAAAAATAAAGGAAAACCAAATATCGTTGCAAGGTTACGACCAAATAGTTCGGTACTGCTAACTGTTAGAGAAGCTGATCAAGAAGAGACGGAAAGAAAAGTGATCGGTCTCTACATGGTTCCAGAAACATTTTCTGGTGATGATAATGAGGATGGAATGATTGAAGCACATGAGGGATACCGGATTAAGTTAACAGAAACAGAAGCTGAAAAAATCTTATTCTGGAATTACTATCTCAATAAAAACTACCCACATCGAACAACATGGAATTCTGGTAAGTATCGCTATTTTGATAATGTGATTACAGCACAAATATTGAAAGATATTATCACATTAAAAACAGATGAAGATGAAATTAAACAAGCTGAAGACTTTCTTAACTATTTCAGTGAGATGAATCTACTTGATCTTTCGGATCTTCCAAAAGCAAGTGGTGCATTGAAGCAATAATTAAATAGATCGAATATCAAAGGTTGTTCAACATAGCTAGAGTATGCTATAGTTGGACAACTTTTTTTATTTTTTAAGGGGATATTCTGTTTAAGATAGGAAATTATATCAATATGATCTTATCTTTTTTACGGAGAGGAATGTTGAATATGATTAATGATGATAAAACGTACAAAAGTTTACCGGATGTGAGTGAATCTTATTGGATTAATTCGATATCATTACCCTCGTTCCCTAAGTTAAATAGCGATATAACTGTGGATGTTGTCATTATAGGCGGTGGGATTACTGGTCTAACAACGGCCTTCCTTTTGGCTAAAAAAGGGTTTAAAATTGCACTTTTAGAATCAGACAGGCTATTAAATGGAACAACCGGACATACGACTGCCAAAATCACCGCTCAGCATGGTTTAATTTATCATCAATTAATTAAAAATATTGGCATTGAGCAAGCGAAGCTATATTATCAGGCTAATCTGGATGCGTTAAATTTTATTCGTGAAACGATTGATCATTTTGAAATTGACTGTGAGTATAGTGATCAAGATGCTTGGGTTTATGCAGTGACAAAGAAAGATCAAGAAAAAATTGAACAGGAAGCAAAAGCTTATAACGATCTAGGTATTAAAGGAACTTTAGTTGATTCTACCCCCCTTGATATAACGGTTAATAATGCTTTAATTATGAAAGATCAGGCGCAATTTCACCCGCTGAAATATTTAAAGCCATTAGTTGACCAAGTGACTAAAATGGGGGGTCAAATTTTTGAAAAAACAACTGCTGTTGATATTAAGAAAGGTAAACAACCAGTTGTTTTAACCCGTGATCAGGAAAAGGTTACTGCAAACCATGTGATCATCTGTTCTCACTTTCCGTTTTACGAAGGCTTTGGTCTTTATTCCGCCAAAATGTATGTTGAGCGCTCATATGCAATAGTTGCAAAAACAAATAAAAAGATACCTGCAGGGCTATTTATTAATGCCAATAGTCCCACTCGTTCATTAAGAAAAGTATCGATAAATGGGGAAGAAATGGCCTTAATCGTAGGAGAAAATCATAAAACAGGTCAAGGAATTGATACGATTAAACACTATCAAGCTTTGGAGAGTTTTGGTCAGACGATTTTGGATATTGATTCGATAAAATACCGTTGGTCAGCTCAAGATTTAACTACACTTGATCAAATTCCTTACATTGGAAGAATCACTTCGGGAAATCCAAATATATTAATTGCTACTGGTTATCGTAAGTGGGGAATAACGAATGGAACTGCAGCATCACTGTTATTAGCTGATCTTGTTAATGATGAAAGCAATAAGTACGAGGAACTTTTTAAGCCATCGAGATTTAATCCGATCCCTAGTATAAAAAATCTCGTTGTTCAAAATCAAGAAGCGATTAGGTGTGATCACCATGTTTATTCTATCTATGATTACGTTTTAAAATACAAAAAACCTTAAGATTTTCTAATCTTGAGGTTTTTTTGTTCGTATAAAAGAGTTATCTCTAGGTTTAGACCTTGTTGCATAAAACTTCAGTTAACTTTCATCAAATTTTCACAACAGTCAGCTATAGTTGGTATGTACATTGTAAAGGTAATTAATAATCGTTTGGAGGAGAGATTTTGTTGCTTCGATTATTTTCATGAAATTTTCACATAGGTTAAGTATAATTGTAGCCATAGAAAATATGGAGGAGCCTGTTATGGTAATAGTAAGTCGAATGATATCAATTGGCATTATTACAAGTAGTTTGATAATTGGGTGCATTTCTTTCTTAATATTCAGCGATTTAAAAAAAGAAGAAAAAAAAGCACAAATCGAAACATTAACTTCGCAACTAATCAATTTCATAATTTATCTTTGGCTCGGAAAAATTCTCTTAAATATAACCTTATTTGTACGAGATCCACTTGCTGTTCTAGCCTATCCAGCAAATTCAGATGCATTTTACTTAGCGACACTATTTACAGTAATCACAGTTATTTATCAATCTTATCGAAAAAGGTTGAATATATTAGCATTTTCAGAAGGGATTATACATGTAATTTTAGTAGGACTATTTTTTTACGAATTTATTCAAATGATTTTTGAAGGTAATCCGTACTCATTTGGATACATTGTTTTAGTATTCTGTCTTCTTATTGTCTTCTTTTTTATTCGAGGATGGACAAATTCGTTTACATTGGTGATAACGATCTTGATCGGATGGACGATAGGCTTGCTACTATTGAATCTACTATATCCTTTTGTTACGTTATTTGGCTATTTAATCGAGACATGGTTTATTATTGCCTTTTTTATTACTTGTTTATTAATCTTAATCATTAATGAGAGGAAGCGAATATCATAATGGGAATTATAGAAGCTGATACGATGCTGTTGACGGGAATTATTTTAGCGCTTGGTGCAGGGGCGCTCTCATTTTTGTCCCCATGTGTTTTACCGATTTTTCCTGCTTACATGTCGTACATTACTGGTATTAGCGTAAAAGATCTTCTAGAAAACCAAAGTACAAAAATCCGTGGTAAATTACTAAGTCACTCACTTTTCTTTTTAATCGGTGTCTCTTTAGTATTTATTGGTCTAGGTGCTAGTGCTTCATTTTTAGGACAGTGGATTCAAAAATTATTGGTTGGTGACACAGGGTTGTTAATCCAAAGAATTGCAGGAATTTTTATTGTCTTTATGGGACTATTTGTTGCTGGATGGATTACAGTCCCTGCATTAATGAAGGATAAACGACTACATCAGACAAAAAAACCAGTTGGATATGTTGGTACGTTCTTTGTAGGTTTGGGATTCGCTGCTGGTTGGACACCGTGTATTGGACCCATTTTTGGTTCGATTTTATTTTTAGCTGCTACAAATCCAGCCCAGGGGATTTTTTATACGATTTTTTATGTGATTGGTTTTGCATTACCATTCATTATTTTGACCTTTTTCCTTGGATCGACAAAGTGGCTCGCTCGTCATACAGGTGTGATCATTAAGATTGGTGGTTCACTTATGATTGCAATGGGGCTTGTCTTATTTTTTGGCTTAATGCCCCGTATTTCTGCTTTTTTATTAGAACTTATTCAAGATACTTGGTTGTCAAGACTAGGATAAGATATAGGGGAGGGTACCATGAAGAGAGTACTACCAATTATTTTAGTAATCGTTATGTTCGGCTGGGCAATAGTCGAATTTGTTAATTCAACACGAGACCAAGCTGAAGATGCTTTGTCATCAGATTCGGCGAGAGAAACTGAAGAAATTGGGTTGAAACGTGATTATATTGCTCCTGATTTTGAAATAATGACATTGGATGGTCAACAAGTACGTTTATCTGATTATCGAGGCGAGCGAATAATGCTCAATTTTTGGGCAACTTGGTGTCCACCTTGTCGCGCGGAAATGCCAGATATGGAGAGGTTCTACCAAGACACAGAAATTGAAGTTTTAGCTGTTAATTTGTTAGAAGCAGAAAGAACGATTGATGATGTCGATCAATTTGTTGATGAATATGAGCTAACTTTTCCAATCTTATTAGATGAAATTATTGAAGTTGCGATGATCTACGAGATCCAACCAATTCCCACCACATTTATGATTGACTCAGAAGGGACCATTCAATTTAAGTCAATCGGCCCGTTAACGTATGATCAAATGATCGAAGTGCTAGATAATATCAATTAATCACCTCTAATAGTATAATGAAGTTGAGGTGAGTCTGTTGAAACAAACGCTATTAGTTGTCGAGGATGATCGGTTAACCCGTGAGCTGATTACAAAACATTTACGAAAGTCTGGATATGATGTGATTGAGGCTGTAGATGGGGAAGAAGCGAAGACGGTCTTTTTGAATAACCATCCATGTATGATTGTACTTGACTTAATCCTCCCTAAACTGTCAGGTGAAGAGTTTTGTGCATGGGTGCGTGAACAGGAAAGAAATGAAGTGTCAATAATTATGGTGTCAGCTAAAGACCGTACAGAGGACAAAATTCGTGGCTTAAAGCTCGGAGCAGATGATTATTTAACTAAGCCCTTTCATCCAGAAGAATTGGTCGCACACGTTGAAGCTGTTTTAAGACGGACAGGTCAATATTGTCAAAAAATTGCCCATGATGGTTTATGTATTAAACCACGAAAAGGTGAAGTCGTTCTTTTTGATCGTGCGCTGCATCTCACAAAACATGAATTCAATCTGTTATATCACTTTATGGAAAACCCCAATATGATCATTTCCAGAGAGCGTTTACTCGATCAATTATATCCTTATGCCGATAAAATAGTATCCGATCGAACAATAGATGCTCATATTAAAAAGTTACGCAAAAAGATAGAATGCGATTCAACGACACCAGAACGGATTATTACTGTGAGAGGCATGGGCTATAAATTTGTTACGGAATAGACTGAAAGACTCTTTTCCTAAAATATTCATGCCACATTTACACTTGTTGGCTTAATCATTTTAATATTTAACACTCAAAAAATAAATTATATTTTAACATAAACAGGGTAATACAGTATGCTAGCCATACTTATTATGCTGTTTTTTTATGTGTTTTTTAAAATAGTGAACAAAACACTTGCAAATCGTAATAGTTACGATTTATAATGTAGAAGTTCACTTAAATTTAAAACGTAATGATTACGATTTAAAATTGGGGGTGCAAAATTTAGTAGCGCAATTAAATGAAATCGAAACAATTTTGTGAATAAATATTGAGAGGCGGTTGAAAGCGGTGAAAAGACAATTTTTTAAGTTTGTAAGTTTATTATTATTAAGTTTAACCTTAATAGCATGTCAAGAAGCAGAAGTTAACCAAGGGGATAGTATAAAGGAAGGTGATAAGATTTCTGTTGTCACATCTTTTTTTCCAATCTATGAATTTACTAAACAAGTGGCGGGTGACCAGGCAGATGTCTCGATAATGGTTTCTGCTGGAGAAGATGCTCATCATTATGAACCAAGCGCTAAAGATGTAGCAAGTGTTAATGAAGCCGACGTGTTTGTATACAGTAGTGAATTAATGGAGCATTGGGTAAAAAGTTTATTAAGTACAATTGAGAATGACCATCTCGTTATCGCCCGGACGGCCGATGGTCTTGAATTGGATCATCACGATCATGGAGAACATGACCATAACAGTGGGGATGATGATCATGATCATGGCAGTAATGAAGATGATCAATCTATTGAAATTATTGGATTGGCTGGACACTATCATACAGGAGATGTTGTTTCCCTGTTTGCTGATCCTGGTGAAGAGATCAGTTATGATCACTGGCATTGGTATACACGTGAAGAACAGGATGAAGAGTGGCAAGTTGTATCTGGTCAAGAAACCGATCACTTTGAGTATAAAACAACTGGTGAAAGCTTTGAAGTAAAAGTAGCACTTTTTGATGATAACCCTCAGGTTTATGCAGAATCAGAACCCGTATCTGTTTTAATTGATGATCATGAAAATCAAGATCCCCATATTTGGTTAGACCCATTATTGGCACAAGAGCAAGTGAACATTATTCGTGATGCTCTAATTAAAGCCGATCCAGACGGAAAAGATATTTATGAAGAAAATGCAGATTCCTTTAATAAAGAACTTCAAGCATTGCACGAAGAATATCAGGAAGCTCTTGCGGAAACAGAGAACCGTGTCTTTGTTGTGCAACACGAAGCTTTTGGTCATTTGGCAGAGCGATATGATTTAGAACAGGTTGCTATTGGTGGTATCTCTACAGAAGTGGAACCAAGTCCATCACGGATTGCGGAGATTGGTGACTTAGTCGAAGCATATAATGTACCAGTTATTTATTTTCAACAAGGTGCCAATTCTGCAATTGCTGAAACGGTAGCAAATGAAACAGAAACAAAGACAGTCATTTTGTATGACTTAGAGGTATTATCTAAAGAGCTAGAAGATAATGACCTAGGATACATCGGAGCAATGCGTGAAAATCTGAAAAATTTACAGTTAAGCATTCATTAAAAAATTAATTTCGTTTTAAAATAAAGGATTAGAAAGGTTGATTGATTGTGCACTATATTGAAGTTGAAGATCTTTCCTTTCAATATGAAAATGAACCCGTATTAGAGAATATTTCATTTAAGGTAGAGCCAGGTGATTTTGTTATGTTGACTGGAGAGAATGGAGCAGCAAAGACGACATTGTTGCGAAATATTTTAGGACTTCTCAAACCATCGAAAGGAAATGTTCACCTCTCAGCTAAAAATTATTTAGGTGAGCAACTAGTCGTTGGCTATGTTTCACAACAGATCGCTTCCTTTAATGCAGGTTTTCCAAGCACTGTCCTAGAATTGGTGCAATCCGGTCGTTATCAAAGAGGTAAATGGTTTAAAAAGTTGGATAAACACGACAAAGAACAAATCCGTCGCTCCTTAGAGTCAGTAGGGATGTGGGACATGCGTTTTAAAAAGATTGGAGAATTGTCAGGTGGACAAAAACAGAGAATTTCTATTGCGCGTGTATTTGCAACTGATCCTGATTTGTTCATACTAGATGAACCGACTACTGGAATGGATGTTAATTCTCGAAAGGAATTTTATCAGTTGCTGAGACACAATAGTATGGAACATAACAAGGGAATTTTAATGGTAACACACGATCATGAAGAGATTCGCCATTACGCGAACAAGCATATTGAATTAGTTCGAAAGGAGGGATCGCCTTGGAGATGTTTTTCTATGGATTCATGCAAAGAGCTTTCCAAGCCTCATTCTTAATTTCATTAATTGCGCCAATATTAGGTTTGTTTTTAATTTTACAGAGACAATCATTAATGGCTGACACTTTATCGCATGTTTCATTAGCAGGTGTCGCTTTAGGAATGTTGATTGGTATCAATCCAACATGGACCAATATTTTGGTGGTGATCGTCGTTGCGGTTTTACTTGAAGTTTTGCGTCAAATTTATCATACTTATTCAGAAATATCGATCGCCATTTTAATGTCAGCTGGAATGGCTGTAGCACTTGTGTTAATGGGAATCAGTGATGGTGGCGCCACATTAAGTATGACGCAATTTTTATTTGGCTCGATTGTGACCATTAATGAACAGCAAATATGGATGTTGCTCTTCTTAATGATTATTATTGTTGCCCTTTATATCATTTTCAGAAAGCCGATGTATATCTTAACATTTGATGAAGATACAGCTTTTACCGCAGGTTTACCGATTCGAACAATGTCGATTTTGTTTAATATTTTAACAGGTATAACGATAGCAATCATTATGCCTATTGTTGGAGCCCTTCTAGTTTCAGCAATTATTATTTTACCTGCGGCGATCTCTTTAAGGTTAAGTAAAAGCTTTAATGGTGTCATTTTGATTGGAATTGTCATCGCGATCATTGGCATGCTAAGTGGTTTAGTCACTTCCTATGAATTAGGTACGCCACCAGGAGCTTCGATTACATTAACTTTAATGTTGATTTTTTCTATTACAACAGTTGTAAAGCGTGTATTTCGACTCTAATCTTGATATGAAAAATAGCGCTAGTGGTTTGTTATATTCACTAGCGCTATTTTTCGTTTTATAATGGGTTCATTTTAGCTGGCTTTAAAAATCATAGTCATCTTCATCCATTGCTTCTGACTCGCCCATGAGGTAGCTATTTCCGACTTGTGAAAAGAAGTCATGGTTAGAAGACTCTGTTGAGATGCCATTCATAACAATTGGGTTGACGTTTTCAGCCATACCGTCTTGATAAAAAGCATCAAAGCCTAAGTTTTGTAATGCCTTATTTGCGTTATATTTAACAAATGTTTTCACATCATTTATCCAGCCCACTTGTGAATAGATTTCCTCTGTAAATTTGTCTTCATTCGCCATTAGATCGAATAGTAATTCATACATCCAATCCTTTAATTCATTCGCTTCTTTTTCAGGTAATTCATTAAAGCCAAGCTGGAACTTGTAACCTAAGTATGTTCCATGGACCGACTCATCACGAATAATTAGCTTGATGATTTCTGCGACGTTTTCTAATTTATTGTTGCCTAAATACCAAAGTGGTGCATAAAAGCCACTGTAAAATAAAAACGATTCTAAAAAGACACTGGCAATTTTCTTCTGTAAAGCTGTTCCATTCTGATAGATCTCGTTAATGCGTTTGGCTTTGTACTGAATTGTTTCGTTATTATTTCCCCAATCAAAAATTTTATCTATTTCATTCGATGTATTTAATGAAATAAAAATTGTTGAATAAGATTTGGCATGGACAGATTCCATAAATAAGATATTGTTTAAGACGGCTTCTTCATGTTGTGTTCTAACATCATTGCGCATTACATTCGCGCCTTCTTCTGATTGAAGCGTGTCTAATAACGTTAGACCGACGAATGCTTTGTTGACGACATCTCGTTCAACGGTAGTTAATGTGCGCCAATCGTTACGGTCGTTGCTGACAGGGATACGTGTATCTAGCCAAAATTGGCTCGTTAACTTTTCCCAAGTTGCCTTATCAATACTATCCTCAATCTGATTCCAGTCAATCGATTTAAAGTAGTTGACCGAATGATTTGTTTCTTCACCGTTAATGATTTCATTAAAATAGCGTTTATTCATCATTAGTACCTTCCCATCTATAGCTTTTTAAATAATGCAACTCTCGCACTGGTTAACACCAATTTCTTTACGATCATCACCAGTATGTGTCCGAATATAATAGATTGATTTAATTCCTTTTGTCCATGCATAGTTACGCAATCTATTTAAATCACGTGTTGTCATATTTTTCGATTTACCATTTTTCCACTCATATAAACCCTCTGGAATAACTGAACGCATAAATAACGTTAAGCTCATCCCTTGATCGATATGCTGTTGAGCAGTCGCATACGTATTGATCACATCACGCATATCGGTATCGTAAGCCGACTTATAATAATCAATTGTCGTATTATCAAGACGTGGAGCAGGGTAGTAGATTGACCCAATATTTTCTTCCTGTCTATTTTCGATTAAATTAACAATTGGATGAAGCGAGCTCGATGCTTCATTGATATATGAAATGCTTCCTGTTGGTGCAATTGCCAATAAATAAGCATTATATAGACCTGATTTGATAATCTGTTGATTCAATTCTTTCCAATCCTCAATTGTTGGAATTGGTATGTTCTTGAATATTTCTCGAACTTTTTCTGATTGAATCGTAAATTCAGGTTGATTAATATATTTGTCCGTTAAATAAGACCCATCAGCATAAGCTGATTTTTCAAACTGATAAAAACTTTGTTGTTTCTCCTGAGCGATTTTATTGCTTGCTTTTAAAGCGTAGAATCTAACTGTTCTAAAATAGGCATCAGTAAATTCTAAAGCTTCCGCTGAACCATAATGAATTTGGTTTGTTGCAAGAGCAGTGTGTAATCCCATTGCACCAAGACCAATTGAATGGTAAGCATTGTTTCCTTTTTCAACAGTTGGTACAGCTTTAATACTTGTCAGATCAGAAACAGATGTTAAAGCACGTACAGCGGTCTCAATTGACTGTTCAAAATCTTCTGATTGAATCATTTCAGTGATATTTGTTGATGCTAAATTACAACTAATATCATGGCCAACTTTTTGATATGAAATATCTTCATTTAATTCAGAAGGGGATTGAACTTGCAGGATTTCACTACATAAATTACTCATAACAATTTGACCGTGGATCGGGTTATCTTTGTTGACTGTGTCTATATTTATGATGTATGGATAGCCAGACTCTTGTTGTAGTTTGGATATTTCTTGTTCCAATTCACGGGCATTAATTTTATACTTTTTAATCTGATCATTTTGAACAAGTTCATCATATTTTTCTGTAATATTAATGTAAGCAAAAGGCTCACCATAAATTCTTTCAACATCATATGGACTGAATAAATACATCGGAGCATTAGTTTTTAACAATTCATAGTATTTATCAGGGACAACTAATCCTAAAGATAGTGTCTTGACTCGGACCTTTTCATCGGCATTTTCTTTTTTTGTTGATAAAAATTCATAAATATCGGGATGGAAAACATTCAAATAAACAGCGCCAGCGCCATTGCGCTGTCCTAGCTGATTCGCATAGCTAAAACTATCTTCAAAAATTTTCATGACAGGAACAACACCTGAACTAGCATTAACAATTTTTTTGATTGGGGCACCAGCTTCTCTTAAGTTGCTTAAATTAATTCCGACACCGCCACCACGTTTTGATAACTGGAGTGCAGAGTTAATCGTACGTCCGATTGATTCCATATTGTCCTGAATATCGAGCAAGAAACAACTAACGAGTTCACCTCTAGCTGTTTTTCCGGCATTTAAAAATGTTGGAGTCGCTAATTGGAGGCGTTGTTCAATATGTTCTTTCGCAATATTCCAAGCTAACTTTTCATCACCAGCTCCTAAATATAACGAAGCAAAGCCAATTCGGTCCTCATAGCGTTCTAAATATTTGCTCCCATCATTTGTTTTCAATGCATATTGGTTATAGAACTTATATGCTCCCATAAAACTATCAAAGCGAAACTTATGATCATATAAAAACTGAAATAATTCCTTAATAAACGAAAAATCATACTGATTAATAAATTCCTTTTCAATAAAGTCATGTTCGATTAAATAATCGATTTTTTCTTCAAGTGTATGAAAGAAGACGGTATTCGGATTAACTTTTTCTAAAAAATAAGCTCTTACAGCTTCTCGATCTTTATTTAATTGAATTTGATTATTTTCTGTCGGGATATTTACCATATTATTTAGTTTGAAATAGGTGATATCTTGAGGCTTTTCAATTGCTTGCTTTGTGAATTTAGTCAATTTATTTAGCTCCTCTTCTAATTTTTCTACATCAAAAGGGGTTCCTTGAAACTCGAGCTGATGTAGGAGTGGAAGCTTGTATTCTTTAGACAGTAACTTTGCAGTAATACAAAATAAATTTGCAAAGTTTCGATTACCAACGCCAAATATCCCCTTGCAATAATTGATATTATTGGCTGTTTCTAAAAAATCTGCTCCCGTATCAATGACGGTTGGATGCACATTCGGTTCGTATGAAGGCATCACTAATATAAAAGGTTCAGTCATTTCAATCTCGAAATTCGATGGTGTGATTTCAATTGCTTCAAACTTCGTTATTTTCTTGACATACTTTTTTGTTTGTCCTGTTTGTGAGTAATAAACAATTTTAGCCATTCTTATACTAATGCTTGCAATCTTTCTGGATGATAGCCAGAAAAGCTTTCTTCACCAACTTTAACGACTGGTAATGAACTATATCCTAGTGAAATGACTTCATCCAAATAGGACTGATTTTGGTCGATTCTTTTTTCTTCAAATGGAATATTCTCAGATTGTAAATATTTTTTAGTAAAAACACATTCAGGACAGCCACTTTTCGAGTAAATTGTAATCGTCATTTTGATTCCTCCATTTTTCATTCGAATATTAATGTAACTAAGGTTTAGTCGTTTTATTTTTGGGGGTAGTATATGTATTCTTGCTCTTTCGTTTTCCCTCCTTTTAAGAAAATAAAAAAGCCGTTTGGATAAGAATAAACGACTTGAAAACGACAGAAAAATAAGCTTACACAGTTCTATCGTTTCTTCTTTTTCATCCCCGAAAAATAGAAACTACAAGTAGTGGCAGGTCTCCTGGCTCGTGTTTCATCCTACTCTAGCCCTTCCCATATCAAAATATGGATACAGTGGTTTGCTAGTTCGTCGACACATACAGTTGCGGGGGCAGCTTCAGTATTTAACTGAATTCCCTTTTAAGACATCAAAATGTCACCAATACTCGAAGTACTATATTTTGTGTTATTCAGTTGTTAAATCAAAATCATATACTACATGTTGAAATTATAGCATAAAAGTTTATGATTGCAAGTACGCAGATTTACGATTACCATCTAACTAATCTACTCTTTCTTATTATAATGAACTTTATTTCTTAGTAATATCAGCCATACTAAATGGAGACAAATAATGGATGAAGCTGTTGCAGAAAAAGGATAGGTTGAAGATTCAAGAGCTAAGGCTTTTCACGACATTAATAAACATAATTTCATCGATTCAGTTAATCATACTTATGTTCTGTTATAAAGCTGGTTTCTTGATTATAAAGAAGGAAATGCTAAAATTATAAGAATGGGTTGCCACTGCTATTGAGGTGGTTTGATTTTTTGGAAAAAAGGGGGACATCTTGTGTTATATGTTTGGAGTTACGTTAAGAGACATAAGAAGTTATTATTTTTAAATTTAATTGGTGCGATTTGTTTTATGATTGTAAACCTGGGTTTACCGACGATTTTGGCATTAATTATTAATGATGTACTCGTTAGCCAAGACACAGGTCGGTTGTATTTATTTGTAGGAATCATGGCAGTCATTATTATCTTTGGGTTATTAGGAAATATTCTTTTAACATATGCATCTAGCCGTTTAACAAATCAAACAACTAGGGATATTCGAAATGATTTGTATGACAAAATCAATGAATTTTCCCATGAAGAATATGAAAAAATAGGGGTTTCATCCTTAGTGACACGAATTACAAATGATGCATTTGTAATTTTGCAATTTGTTGAAATGGTGTTAAGAATCGGTTTTAACACACCGCTAATGTTTATCGGAAGTATTATCTTAATCATTCAAACAAGCCCATCACTATCATGGATTTTAGCTGCGGCTTTACCCGTTATTTTACTCGTAATTTATTGGATTGCTAAAAAATCTGGGCCTTTATCTGATCGAATGCAAAAAACTTTGGACAAACTAAATACTTACTCAAGAGAAAATTTAACTGGATTACGCGTAATTCGAGCTTTTTCACGTGAAAAGTACCAAGAGGACAAGTTTTTTGGTGCCAATAAAGATTATGCAAATACTGCACAATCTCTTCATAAATTAATGGGTTCAGCGATGCCCATCTTTCATCACATTATGGCTGTTGTGATCACGTTTATATTTGTCTTTTCACTTGATCCAATTGGAGCAAGTGAGATGCAAGTGGGGACACTCGTTGCATTTGTAGAATATGCATTCCACGCACTATTTTCCGTGTTAATGTTCTCTCAAATTTTTATGATGTTTCCGCGGGCAAATGTTTCTGCTAATCGTCTAAAAGAAATTAATGATATGCCGATCTCAATTCAGAGTAAAGCTAATGCAATTACTGAAACAGAAACAAAAGGCTACATTGAATTTAATGAAGTGTCGTTTGCCTATCCTGGTGAAACGGAAAATCCAGTACTTCATGATATTAGTTTTAAAGCAAAACCTGGTGAAATTATCGCTTTTATTGGAAGTACTGGTAGTGGGAAATCAACTTTAGTTCAGTTAATCCCACGCTTTTTTGATGTGACATTCGGTCGAATTGTCATAGATGGTGTCGATGTTCGAGATTATGATTTAGATACTTTAAGAAGTAAAATTGGTTTTATTCCGCAACGTGCTTTACTTTTCACTGGGACAATTGGTGAAAACCTACGTTTTGGAAAAGATGATGCGACAGATACAGAATTAGTAAAAGCGTCAGATGTTGCGCAAGCGCGAGAGTTTATTGAGAGAATGGAAAAAGAATACCATTCATATCTTAGCGAAGGTGGCAGTAATTTATCTGGAGGACAAAAGCAACGCCTGTCGATTGCCAGAGCAATTGTAAAACAGCCAGATATTTACGTATTTGATGATAGTTTTTCAGCCTTAGACTATCGAACAGATGCAGAAGTTCGCCGACGTTTGAAAGAAGTAACAGGTGAATCAACGGTTATTATCGTCGCACAACGAATTTCCAGTATTAGAAATGCCGATCAAATTATTGTTCTAGAAGAAGGTAAAATTAAAGGACGCGGCACTCATGATGAGTTAATGAAAAACAACTCAATTTATCAAGCGATTGCGAAATCTCAATTAAAAGAAGAACAGGAGGAAGATTTCGATGAACTATGATGAATCAGTCAAAACCAATCAATCAATGTTAAAAAGTTTCAAGCGAATTTGGCCATATCTTAAAAACTATAAAGGGCGTGTATTTTCATCCCTTTTTCTCGTTTTTACTCAGGTCATCACCAACGTGCTTGAGCCATTTATTTTCGGTTTGATTATTACAGAAATCTCTTCGAATGTGATTGATATGATCAGAGGCGTACCAGCAGCTGGTTTAAACTACTCTTATATTTATACAGTGATTATTATTTATTTTGTTCGTGGTTTGATCAATCAGGCTTCCGGATTTGGATCGAATTACTTTATGACCGAAGCCGTTCAAAACATGACATTTGATTTAAGATCAGACATTACCCGTAAATTGAACCGGTTACCAGTTTCTTATTTTGATCAGCATCAATTTGGAAATATTCTAAACCGAATTACAAATGATGTTGATACGATTGCGAATGCATTTCAGATTTCTTTATTGCAAGTTTTTAATGCTGTTTTACAGTTGATTTTTGTCATTCTGATGATGATTTGGATTCAATGGCAGTTTGCTCTAATCATGGTAATTGTCATACCATTATCAGGCTATATAGCCAAATATATTATAAATAAATCTCAAAAGCATTTTAAAGAACAAGCGGATGTATTAGGACGAATGAATGGATTTGTTCAAGAGAACCTATCTGGTTTTAATGAAATTAAATTATACGGTAGAGAGCATCATGCAAATGAAGAATTTCGCACAATAACAACAAAACTGAGTGAGGTTGGCTTTAAAGCAAGTTTTATATCTGGATTAATCCGACCATTAATTACATTTGTTGCCCATAGCGCGTATGTAGTGATTGCATTATTTGGTGGGCTATTAACGTTAACAGGTCGAATGACGATTGGAAACTTGCAGGCTTTTACCCAATATGTTTGGCAGGTGAACCAACCAATGCAGATGCTTTCGCAACTATCTGGTTTAATCCAAAGTTCAGTAGCAGCGATCAATCGTGTTTTTGAGTTAATGGACGAGGAAGAGGAGACACGTGAATCCTCAAATACATTAGATCGAACAGGTGTTGGAGAGGTTTCATTCGAAAATGTTTCATTCAGTTATAACCAGGCGAATCCATTAATACAAAATTTTGATGTGAAAGTGGCACCAGGTGAAACGATCGCGATTGTTGGACCAACAGGAGCCGGAAAAACAACGATGATTAATTTATTAATGCGATTTTATGATGTCAATCAAGGGAAAATTTTAATTGACGGTCAAGATATTAGAACTTTACCTCGTCAACAGTATCGATCGCTATTTGGTATGGTATTACAAGATACTTGGTTATTTGAAGGAACGATCAAGGAAAATCTACGCTTTGGTAATTTACAAGCTACAGACAAAGAAATCATCGAGGCTGCCAAGGTAACAAACGTTGATCACTTTATTAGAACATTACCTGGTGGCTACGATATGCAAATAAATCAGGAGTCAACTAATGTGTCCCAAGGCCAAAAGCAGTTACTCACAATTGCTCGTGCGCTATTATCTGATCCAAAGATTTTAATCTTGGATGAAGCGACAAGTTCTGTTGATACTCGATTAGAAATTTTAATCCAAAGGGCGATGGATCGGTTAATGGAAGGGCGTACAAGCTTTGTCATCGCTCACCGTTTGTCAACAATCCAAGATGCTGATCGAATTTTAGTCATGGATCAAGGACAAATCATCGAACAAGGAAACCATAAGGAGTTATTAAAGCAAGGTGGCTTTTACTTTAAACTTTATCAAAGCCAATTTGCAGAGTAAGCGAACATTTTCGGAATTGATGCTCTAATAAATTCGATTCAAAGATCACAGGTAAGCTTCATGTCTAATTTCCACTAGCTTATCTGTTTTTCCTTGTTTAATTGTTTTACATCTTCCTTATTTTAATAGTAATATGATATATGTGAGCGTGTTTAATTCAATAATTATTGGAGGCTAATCAATGAGTATCGCAATTGTAACAGATACAGGTTGTAATATTTCACCTGAAATGGCTGAGGAACTTGGTATTCACTTATTGCCAATTGAAATCATATTTGAAAATCAAACTTTTAAAGATGGATTTGAATTAACGAACCAAGAATTTTATCAAAAAATGGCTGTTTCTAATAAGATTCCAACGACTTCACAGCCTAAACCTAGTGATGCTTATCAACTTTATGACAAATTGAGCAAAACATATGATGAGATTTTAAGTATCAATTTAGGATCAACAGTCTCTGGCACAATTCAGACTTTAAAGCTAGTTGCAGAAGAAATTAAACAGGCAAAGGTGACTGTTTATGATACTAAACTGGTTTCTATTCCAGCAGGTTACTTAGCTATTGAAGCTAAACGTCTCGCCGATCAAGGAAAAACTGTAGCTGAAATCGTTGAATCTCTAGATGATTTACGCGGTAAGTCAGTTGCCTTTGCTTCTATACATGAGTTGGATAATTTAGTTGAAAGCGGTCGTGTTCCAGCAGTTTTAGGGACTGTTGCAAAACTTGCAAAAATTAAACCGATTATTAAAATCGAAGCGAAAAATTCAAAAGGTTTAGAAATAATCGAGAAAATTCGGACGAACAAGCGAGCAATTAATAAATTGATTGATCTAGCAAGCGCACATATTGAATCAATTAACTATCCATTTCATCTCGATGTTGCCCACGGTAATATACCTCAAGTTGCGGAAGAGGTGCGTCAATTTTTATCGGAACGATATCCAGACCAGCAAATTAAAATACACCGGTTAACAAGTGTGATCGGAGTCCATTCTGGTCCAAATATTGTTGGTATATTTATTGGAGCAAAATAGTTTAGCGATCTGTAAAATCAATTTTTTAAATAACAGTAGAAATTTTCTTGAAAATAGTTCGAATTGATAGTAAACATTTAAAACAACTTCGTAACTTTATCTTGATATACTTCGACTGATGATATGATCTGGAGGTTATTAAGATGAAAAAAGTTCTTGATTGTTTCACAATTAATTTTTTTCACAAGTTTTCTTTTGGGGTGTCAAATAGATGAAGATACAATATCAGACTCAGTTAAAAGTGAGCTTGCACAACAATATGGAGGCTTTATTAACCCTGATTTAGCAGAGCTTGAAACTAATCATCAATCAGAAGAGAGCTGTAAATTACAATTTGATAGTGAAATTGTCAATATTAGTGTTTTAGATTTAAAACAAAATGATAAAATAATTTTTGAAGATGATAAATCGATTGAAATTCTTAGCAGTGCATTTATAAGTGCTGTTAAAGTAAATGGAATAGTGAATATAGCAGCTCCAGAGATTAGAATAAATGTTGTTTTGGAGAATAAAAATGAGCAAAATTTTTATTTGTGGATTGGTCAACAGGGTGAAAAGAGCACGATAATGAAAACAGATGATACTCTTAGAGTCTATACGATTCCAGAGGCAATGACAGACAAGCTAAATGATTTAATTAGCTACTATCGAATAATCAATTCTAGCAACGATATAAAGTTGTTAGATGATAAATATGATTAAGACATTTGCACTGGTTCATCAACATCTTTAATGATTATAAACGAGGGTTATGTTACAATAAGAACATAAGTTCGTAAATTAATTTGGAGGTGCTGATGTGAGTAAACGATCAAGAAAAAGGACTTTAGAAGTTAGTGAAATTATTAGATTATATCAAGAAGGAGAAAGCACAACTAACATTGCAGCAAAAGCAAATATTTCTTCAAGATACGTGCTTATGATTTTAAAAGACAATGATGTTAAACTGCGTCCAAGAGGTAGCTGGAAGCGCAAATATACGTTAAATGAGGACTATTTTAAAGTCTGGTCAAACAATATGGCGTATATATTAGGATTTTTAATCGCAGACGGAACTGTATCAAGGGAAGGCCAGTTTGTAAGTATAGCGCAGAAGGAAAAATACATTTTGGAGAATATAAAACAGGAATTAGGATCTAATCAACCACTTTATCAAAACAAGCAAACAGGTGTTTATATACTAAACATTAACAGCAAAATTATTAAGCATGATTTGATTAATATTCATGGAGTCATACCGAACAAATCAAGTACAATTAAATTTCCTCACGTACCAAATGAGCACATGAGTCATTTTGTCAGAGGGTATTTTGACGGAGATGGATACGTTAACTATAATCAATATACAGTAACATTTGTTGGAGGTTCAAAATCTTTTATGCTAAGATTAATTAATATTTTAACAACAAATGGCTTTATAACACAATTCCAACAGCAAGATAAAAATTTTCGTGTTCATATACGAGGTAGAAAGTCTATCAAATTGTTCTCTGACTGGATTTACAAAGATAAAGCTGAAGATCTTTACTTGATAAGAAAGTATGATGTATTCAAAAAAGAGAAATTAGAAGCACATCAACTTGTAGACAGTAAACATTCTAATGAAATTAAAGCAGTTTTTAAACGAAAATTAAACTTTTTAGTGATTTATGCCATAACAAATTCATTTGAATATACATGCACCTGTATCAACATTTCACCGAAAACTGTAAGGGGATGGATTAGAAAAGATAAATCATTCGAAACTAACTTTAACTTTCTAAATAAGAATCAAAGTGCCTAAATTTGATTCTCTTATTTTCCTTATCGAGTTAACATAATATAAATTATCTGAAGTTGTGTGTAAATAGTGAATTAATTATATTAAATTGTGAGTGTCAGCTAATTCCTGAATATTCACAGCTTTTATTAATCAAATCTATCTGCACCTTCATTATAGCTGCTATTTTTACGCAATTAGATGAACAACTTGCCCATAAAATTAATCTAATTAGCTTAAAATGCTCGCTAGAAACTCTAATATTTTCACTTATACGTGATCATCATTATATTTGCTATGCAAAACTCTCATTTAAATGGCGAACCGATTTAAAAAATCCTTACTCACTTGAATTGTTGAGTAAGGATTTTAATATTGGTAATTAAGCTAAAGTAAATGAAGCTAAACTTGGTCTACCATGACCTCTATACGTGATATAAATTGAGTGAATGCCATTTGGAATATTAATATCAGATTCCACTTCAGTCCAGATATTTTTATTACTTACTGGGAATGTTGCAAGTGCTTCGCCATCCCATGATGTCTTCACCTCAAAATGACCATTGCCATAGCCCCGATATTTGATGCTGAACTTTGTTACATCTTGAATGTCAAAATACTTAAATCCTGCCGTTGAAGAATCAGTCATATTTCGAATGTATCCAATCTCTTCATCGCCATCTTTACCCTCTTGTGTAATGATTGGGAATTGTGTGTCCATTCCTAAATCACCAGAATAAGCTTGTCCATCTTTATGAAATAAGTGGCAAGCAATATAAGTTGGATACTCTCCCCGTCCCTCTAACGGTCCGCCGTTAGATCCACAAGATGTGATCTCTACCTGTGGAATTGATCCATCTTCTAAAACTTTAATTGGCTCCATACATGCTTGACGACTAAAGTTTTGTCCATTTGAATGTCTGTGGTAGAAAATATACCAATTTCCTTCAATTTCAACAATACTACCGTGGTTATTTCCGCCATAAGCCATTGGTTTATTAGCAGGTTTATAAGTATCAATGTGCATATCATTATTACTTACAATCACACCTTGGAACTCATATCCTTTTGTTGGGTGCTTGCTTGTCGCATAGCAAAGTTCATGGAAAACAGTTGAAGAATAGATAATGTAATACGTATCGCCAATTTTTCTTGGTGATGGCGCCTCAAAAAACTCATGTCCTTCAAAACCACTGCCTTTAGCGTATGGTTCACTTGGTAATACTGTCACTGTTTCTTCTACAATCGTAATCATATCAGGTCCAAGGACTGTTGCCATCGCACCTGTACGTGACTTATCGCCAACTGCACAAAAACCTGTTAATAAGAGTGTTTTGTCACCCTCAGTTAATACGCCTGGATCAAACTGTGGCTCATCTCCTGGTCTCTCACCTAGACGATTTCCCTCTTTATCTTGGACATAGCCATAGAACTCAAACTTACCAGCTGGTGAATCAGAAACCGCTACTGAAACAAGTGGAGTTTTATCTAAATTATAATATAGGTAATAACGTCCATCTGGCCCTACTGTCACATCAGGTGCATAAAGACACATGCTTCCGTCAGGATTGATCGGATCATCCGTCTTTTTATAAATTACGCCCTCATAACGCCAGTCAGTTAAATCGTCAACTGGTGCTGACCATGTCACGTAGTCATTAAGACAATAAACTTCGCCGTTGAATTTGTCATGAGATCCATAAATATAAACACGACCATCAAATACGTAAGGTTCTGCATCTGGAATGTACTCCCATGATGGCAGATAAGGGTTAAATCCTTGCTTTTTCATCAATAAACACCACCATTTATAATTTTAGGGTAAAGCTCTTAAAACTTTAAGTAAATAACGCATTTTTAGAAATTCCCTATACTAGCATTGTAATTCTAAAACGCTTACATAAACAAGACATTTTCGATATAACAATAGACATTTTTCATCGATGAATGGTGTGAAATTATTACTAATATTTAATCAATAATTTAGCCCTCATGTATTGGATTGTACAGATAAATTAGCTGATCCTTTTTAGATTTATCCAGTATTCTATTTAATTAAATATTGATAAACATAATCGTCCATATAATAACCGTTACCAATATCGATTTTCTCTTGATCGATTTTAATCATGCCAAGTTTCTCATATGCTCGAATGGCAACCGTATTATTTTTATTAACATTGAGTACAATTGATGAGAATCCTAACTGCTTTGCTTGATTTTTAATGAATTCAAACATTTCCTTAGCAATCCCCTTACCTCGATGGTTCTTTTTTAGATAAAACTTACTCAAATAGAGATCATTTTCTCTTGGATAATAACCGACAAAACCAACTTTTTCATCAACTTCGTTACAGACAAAATAGTAGTGATAATTTTGCTCAAATTGCTTAGTTAGCGCATCAACTGATTGAAATTTCTTGATCATATAATCATTCTGTCTTCCTCCGATAATTGGATCATAATGTTCTTTTAAAATAGTAGTTGCTAAATTCGATAGTTCTTGTATTGCAGGTTTATTTTGTTTCATTATTTCTATGAACTTCAATAAAATAGCCCCCTATTCTTTTTCTAATAACTCAATTCGATTTCCAAATGGATCATCAATAAAAATCCGCTTGACTCCTGGCAAATCATTATCGAGTTAATAAATAACTTTTTTGTCGGTTAAATGTTGTTTTAGTGCTTCAATATCACTTACTTCAAATGCTGGATGCGCTTTTTTGGCTGGCAAAAATGGCTCTTCAATCCCAATATGAAGTTGTTAATTGCCAAGTTCAAACCAGACACCACCTCGCTTTTTTAACATTGGTGGTTTTTCTATTTCTTTCAGGCCTAAAACATCGGCGTAAAATGTTCTTGCGAGATTTTCAGATCCTCTCGGTGCAGCTAATAAAACATGATCAATTTGTAATAATGAAAAATTCAAATTCAACACCCCATTCTTCATTTAATTAACTTCAATCTTCAAAAAGACGATCGATGGCATCAATGTTGATTTTACTTTCTTTAGCGGTGTAAAAAAAGCCTCGGTATCTGATCGTGTCATCACCATTAATCATTAAATAGAGCTCGACTTTGTTATTTTTATTATAAATTGTTAACTTGTAGCCGTAACCAAGATGAAATAAACTCGGCTTACTATTTTGGGGAGTAATTCCATTTAAATTTGAGACAATTTGTTCTACCTCTGTTTGATCAGTAATTATTAAAGCTTCACCAGTATTACCGCTGAACAATTCAAGCTTGCTGACGTCTTCCAGCTTACATTAACAAGATTACGTAGAGTATATGTAAGTGCAAAAAATGATGATCAGAAGACTAACGATTACTGAAAAAATAATTAGTGGTTTGTTTCTTTTTTTCAAAGCTCTTCACTTCTGACGCGGTATTTAACGATGATCAATTTCACGATGTTAACTTTCTATATGTTTACATTCTACCTCAAAAAATTAAAAAATGAAGTCATAATTTTGACTAATTTCAATCTAGAATTAGAAAAAGACAGTGAATTTGTTAGCTAAACCAAGCAAATTCACTGTCTTTTATTAAAATATTATTTCCCTTTACGCATCATATTGAATTTCTCTACTGGCTGATCTACTTTAACTTTCGTAATCATCATCGCATGTTTAGCACGCTCAATTGGTTCGTCATTTTCATCCCAAATCGCAGTAATCGTTTGTTTGAAATGATAAAAGTTTGGTCCGAAGAATTCAACTTCATCACCAATACCAAAGTTATTTCTCTGTTGGATCGTTGCCATTTGAGTCTCTTCATCATAATCTAAAACAAGTCCAGCAAAATCATATTTAGGAATTCGATTTGGTCGACCAAATAATTGGTCTTTTTCAGTTGGTTCATCATAATAAAAACCACTTGTTAAAGAGCGTTGAGCTGCTTTCCAAATTTCATCGATCCACTCTTGCTGAATTTGATAATTTTCTGGATCTTCAAAGTAAGTATCAATAATTTTTCGATAAACGTTTACAACAGTCGCAACGTAATGAATACTTTTCATGCGTCCTTCAATTTTTAACGAATCGACTCCTGCTTCGATTAAATCTGGTAAGTGCTCTACCATGCTTAAGTCTTGTGAACTCATCGTATATTGTTCATCAGATTCATCTGAGACTGCAACTGTTCCATCCGTTCCGTCCTCAAATAAATCATATTTCCAACGGCAAGATTGGGCACATCCTCCCCTATTCGCATCTCTTGCAGACATGTGGTTTGATAATACACAACGGCCTGAATAAGAAATACACATCGCACCATGAATAAATGCTTCAATTTCAATATCCACTTTTTCTTTCATTTCACGAATTTCTTCAACGGAAACTTCTCTAGCCAAAACAACACGTGGCAAGCCTTCATTTTTCCAAAATTCAGCCGTTTTCCAGTTGGCGACAGATGCTTGCGTACTAATATGAACTTCTAAATCAGGTGCAGCTTCTCGACTCGCTTGGATTAAAGCTGGATCAGCGACGATGACTCCTGAAATTCCTATCTCGTACAATTCTTTAAAAAATTCATGTAATCCCTCTAAGTTTTCATTGTGTGCGATGATATTAGCTGCAACATAGACTTTAGCATTGTATTTATTAGCAAACGCAACACCTTCACGCATTTCGTCATAAGAAAAGTTTCCTGCATTTGAGCGGAGTCCAAATTGTTGACCTCCAATATAGACCGCATCAGCACCGTAGTGAATTGCAAATTTAAGTTTTTCTAAATTACCTGCTGGTGCAAGCAATTCTGGTTTCGTTCTCGTTCTTGTAGTCATTTATGTTTACTCCTCTGATTAATCAATCTGTTCTTTAAAATAAAATCCTGTATTTAATTGACGATCATCTGGTTGAATATCAGCAATCATTTGTTTGAATGCTGTCTTTTTTGTTTCAAACGCAGCAGGATCAGCTAAATAAGTATCAATAGCTTCACGATAAAGTGCAACAATTTTTTCATTATAATCAATCGTTTTCAAGATTCCCTCGATATAGAGTCCATCAATTTTGGCGTCAATAATTTGATCGAGATATTCAATCATTGCTAGATCTTCATTACTCATAATATGTGTCCCGTTGAGATCTTCAAAAATCGGATAATGTGTTTCGGGCTTTCGATTTTCTTTAATAAATCGGGTTTTCGATCGATCGTAAGTCTCATCAATCTGAGCATAATAGTTGCGGACAAGTTTTCGTTTTGAGTGGAAAATATTTGTCATGCCATGAATTTGCATTTCAATTGGGAAGTGAACATTTTCTTTAATTTTAATTACAGCATCGAGCGATAATTCGTTTGATAATGTCGCACGACTTAAACCTCGTTGAGCCCAAAAATTCAGCGTTTGATAATTCGTAGATAATGTTTCAGGATCCCATGTTAATGGGAGCGAACATTTGATATCACGCAAAATTTGATAAATCGACTGATCACCCGCAACGATACCATCAACCTTTAGTTGTTCTAAATCTTTTAAATATGTCGGTAATGATTCTAAGTGTTCGTTATGATAGATCGCATTAACCATTACATAGATTTTTTTACCTTGACTATGTAGCCATTCTGTTGCCTCTTTAATTTCGAATAAACTAAAATCGCCAGGTTGTCGATTGGCGAATTGCTGATTTCCAACAAAAATTGCATCGGCACCTGCTTGAGCTAATCGCTTAACTTCTTCAAGGTTTCGAGCTGAAACTTGTAGCTCTGGTTTATATGAACTCATAATAAAATTCTCCTTTAAAATAACTGATAGGGTCAATTAAAATTAGAAAAATTTTAGCTCAGATCAGCTAAAATCATCTCCTCATTCCTATCAAAAGATCGTCTATAATTATTATGAACGGAATGATTTAAAAATCAGTGACATTTCTCACACTTTGATAAACTTTCTCTTATTTTTAAGATAAAAAAGTCTAAATTCTCAGATTGTACATCGAGAATTTAGACTTATAAAAGTGACTAACGCCAGAATTTTGTTGCATCGGCTTTATCTTCAATATTAAACTGAATGATTTCTTTGAGTAAATGATAATCGACTGGTTGTTCCCAACCGATTCGAAATAGCTGTTTGGAGTGTGTATATCCAGCCTTTGAAATCTGTTCAGAGAACTTAGCAATTGTTACACCCTCAGGAGCGACAGCCAGATGTTGTTTTGCTAAACTAAATCCGATAATATACGTGCCATGATCAATAAACATCGGTTGATTCCATTTAATTTCTTTGTTTAGTTGTGGAAAAGTCTCACTAATCCAACTTAATACTTCCTCTATACGTTCGCGCTGACTAGGATGATCAATTTTTGTTAAAAACTCGTTAAATGCATCGATAGTAATCACTCCTTTTCCTCTTTTTTTAAAGTGTATAACATATATATTTGATAGTCTAATCAGCTGGCCTATTCTTAGTCACTTAACTAATGAAAAGTTTGCTCGATTGTTATGATGGGTATCGACAAGCGATCAGTTAAATCATTACCGTTATTTTTATTGTGTCACTGTTTTCTGTCGAACAGAAGATTTCAAATAAAGTGACATTGCACTAAGTCCAGCTACAAACGAGACGATTGTTGTTACGATCAGATAAACCAATCCGCCGGGGCCACCGTGATTATAATATTGACCTTGGGGATAATAGATGATACGAATCATAACTGCTGATATCACTAATATCACGACTAAACAAACACTTATGCCAATTAACAAATTCGATCTTGATAGAGTTTCTTGATAGGATAGCAATAACTTACTAAGAGGTAGAACAAAAAATAACAATAAAATAGCGATTAAACCAATGATTAAGACTGGTTCTTCAATCAGATCAGTAAATATCGTAGAGAAAAAATCTAGTAAGTACATAAAAATACCTCCAGTAAAAAAATGACTATTTATATGGGTCAATTATACATGTAAATAAACAGGATGTAATGCATTAAAAAACCGTCACCTATTTTCAGGTAACGGTTTGATCATTCATCTTATTTTTCTTCAAAGAAGCGACGATTTAATGCAATATATTCGTGCTCTTCATCTGGTACTTCATCCTCCATAAAGATTGCTGTGACTGGGCATACCGCTTCACAAGCACCACAGTCAATACAAATATCAGGGTCAATAAAAAACATCTCTTCCCCTTCTTCGATACAATCTACTGGACAAACTTCTACACAATCACCATGCTTTTCTCCAATACATGCTGATGTTATGACAAATGCCATTTTCTTTCCTCCCCCAAACGATTCAAAAGTAACGCTTACCAAATATGTTCAAGTTGATGAAAATCCTGATCATGCTCGATCACAAACACATCTGGTTTCTTTAATAAACGCCATTGCTTAAAGCCATAATTATTATCAAAATGTGTCAAGAGAATCATCAGTAAATTACCATGAGTCACTAGAGCAACTGTTTCACTGTCAGATTGCTTAATTTCTTCAATTAATTCTAAAACACGGCTTAATGCTTCATTAGAAGATTCGCCACCTGGCAAGGCATAGTCCATATCTTCAAAAGAAATATCGATCGCCTCTAACCGATCTTCCACAGGTTCAGCACTTAAAACACGTTCTGTTAATCGCTGATCGACCTCAATCTTAATTCCAGTTTTTTTGGAGTAAGGTCTGACTGTTTCAAGTGAGCGCATATAAGGACTAGAAAAGATTTTGTCGATTTGATAATGATGTTGTTCAAAATACTCGGCGAGTCGGTGTGCTTGATTGACTCCATGATTCGTTAATGGCGAGTCCCGATGCCGCCCTTCAGCTTGACAATTTCTAATCAAAACGAGTTTCTTCATTAGATCATCTCCTAAACAAGCATTATACTTACCGTTGTTATATGAATGTTAAAAAGTAGATCGAAAATTAAATTGTTTCAGTGAAATAGTCTTTTTTGAAACCACCAATTCGATTTGAATTGTCGATAATAAAATAAAATTCATCGGTTTCATTTTTTACTTGATAGCTTTGGCCTGGTGTTAGCATATGATTGACGACAAATTTCTTTGCATCAGCATGCACACACTTGATTGTTTTAATTGTTTGTCTATTTTCCCAATTTTTATGAATCAACGTGTACAGCCCTCCTTATTATGTCTCTATACATCTATCTTAGCACGTTTTGATCAAAAAAATAACCATTGTTAGCAAAAAAGCGACATTTTAATTGAATATCTATACTTTAGTGACAAAATCAGCGCTGTAGAGATTAAAATGTCGCACAATATTTAATTAAAATTGAATTCAATCAAACAGTTTTTTTAATCTGCCGTAACCTTCTTCGTCTAGTTTAGCTAAAGGAACAAACCTTAGTGCTGCTGAATTAATACAGTAACGCATACCACCTTCTTCAATAGGTCCATCGTCAAAAATATGACCTAAATGACTATCGGCTGCTTTGCTTCTTACCTCAATTCGTCTCATGCCGTGTGAGGTGTCTAACAATTCATCGAGTTCATTTCGGTTAATTGGTTTTGTAAAGCTTGGCCAACCACAGCCCGCATCATATTTATCTAATGAAGAAAACAATGGTTCACCACTGATAATATCTACATAGATGCCCTCTTCTTCTAAATCATGATATTCATTTTGGAATGGACGCTCCGTACCATTTTCCTGAGTAACATGGTATTGGATCGGTGTTAACTTTTCTTTCAATTCAGCTTGTGAAAACTTAGCTTTCCAATGTTGATTGATAAAATCCTCTCGACCAGATCCTTTTTTATAAAGTTGGTAGTGAAAGCGATTTTTTTTATAATAATCTTGATGACTTTCTTCTGCGGGGTAAAAGATTTTTGCAGGTAAAATTTTTGTGACAATCGGTTGATTAAATTTACCCGAATCTTCTAGCGTTTGTTTGGATTGTTCGGCGATTTGTTTTTGTGCTTCATCGTGGTAAAATATTGCCGTTTGATAGGATTGGCCACGATCATTAAATTGCCCTCCTGGATCAGTTGGGTCAATTTGTTGCCAAAAGAGTTCAACTAATTTTTGATATGGAAATAGCTCCGGATCATACGTAATCTGTACCGCTTCATAATGTCCAGTTGTATGAAGAGAGACTTCCTCATATGTCGGATTTACTTTATCTCCACCAGTGTAACCAGAAATGACTGAAATAATTCCTGGTTGTTGATCGAAAGGTTCAACCATGCACCAAAAACAACCGCCAGCAAATGTAGCTATTGCTTGATCATTGTTTGTCATGTCTTTTCCCTCATTTCCTCAAGTTTCTTTTATTGTATGTTGATTAGTCATGATTATCAAATAAATAGCATGGGTTGGTCATACTTTGGCTTTACATAGGCTGAGACTGTTTCAATTTTAAATAGATTATTTCCTTGATCCTTGTCATGTTTGGTTTGAATCGGTTGCTTTTGTTCTTCTTTGGCACTTAATTGTTTATCCTCTACTACATCTAAACCTAAGATTCGATCAAGCTCATCTGTTGAATCGTCTTCTGTAGTTAATCGATTATCGTCAGTCTCTTCACTTTCCTCTTCATCACTAAATTCTTTCATAAGTGCCAGCATCGTAGGTAAGTTTTTGATTAACGGCCCGTATTCTTGGATTTTCGGAGCAATTGATTGTGACATTTTTAAGAAGCCTTGAATTTTATCAAGTGTTTCAAATAGACTACCACCAGAGGGGTTCAGCTTTTTCAACAGACCTAAAAGTCCAGAACTTGAACTTGAGTTTGTTGTTAGTCCTGGAGTGACTGTTTGCTGTATAGCTTGTTGAGCAATTGGTTGGTATCCGCCCCAGGGAGGCATCATTGCTCGAGTTTGTTGAATTGGAAATTGCGGATTAAAAAATGCAGGCATTTGTTTCATAAACTGTCCCTCTTTTCAGATTTTCCCGTACAATAGTCTACGTGAGAATCATGAAAACGTGCTTCAATAAGTAGAGATTCGTTCTGTTAAAATGAGCAAATGCCTGCGAATATTTCCCCGGTAAGCGCAGAAATCACGCTTATCGGACATATAGCTTATTTTATTTGTTACTAATTGACGCTTTGTAGTGAAGTGAGTCGATATAGACACGTTGTTTGCTGATTACGCCAAGTAAATTCAATAATTTCGCCAAATCCGATATGACCTTTATTATGATTGCGCTTAATTTCAATCACCTGATCAATCGGAAATAAATGATAACCATCAAGTGTTAATTTGAAGCAGTTTGGTTGATTTGGAACGCGTTCTTGTTTACCTTCTGTGACAAGTGTCCATTCGAACATAACCGGCATTGACATCGGGTCAACCTCCTTTTATCTTATAAAATCAGTTAAATGTTAAATCGTGCTGTTGAGCCTTGTGGTGTTGGATTGATTTCTAATTTAGCGTGAATTTCTTCTTTCAATTGATTCACATGTGAGATGATACCGAGTACTCGATTTGATTGCTGTAAACCTTTCAGTGTATTGATTGCCTGCTCAAGTGAGACGTCGTCAAGTGTCCCGAACCCTTCATCGATAAAAAGTGTGTCGAGTTGGACACCACCTGCATAAGACTGAACGACATCTGCCATCCCTAATGCCAAACAGAGTGATGTTTGAAACCCTTCGCCACCAGATAACGTTTTCACTGAACGTTGTTTTCCAGTATGTTGATCAAAAACTTCTAAATCAAGTCCACTTTTTGCACCATGCTTGGCAAGTTGATCACTAATTTTTAGCTCGTAACGATGATCGGTCAATGTATTGAGTCGTAAATTTGCTTGATACAAAATTTCTTCTAAAAAGGCAGACAAAACGTAACGTTCAAATGATAGTTTTAAATGATTATCTCCATTTGCCATATCGGCTAATGCAGACAGATCACGATAATCTTGATCAAGCTCGACAAATAACGCTTTCAAGTTAGTGACTTTATCAAAAATAGTCACATGTTTTAAGTGTTTTTCTTTCAATTGTTCTAACTGACGGATTTGATTTTCATAGTCGGCTTGAGTTTGATCTAATTCAGCTTGTAATTTGTTCAAATCCGGCTTGATTTTCCCAGCAAGCTTTTCGGTTAATTTGCTGATTTGTGTTGTTACTTGAGTCTGTTTCTCTTCATACTGCTTGATCTGTTCTTGCAACTGTTCACGTTCTGTTGCGGTTCTTTTTGCGATCATGTACGCATTCTGATCTTGAAAGCCAACGTTAGACAATTGTTGCTCAAATGCATCTTGTGCTAATGCTAATTTTTCTTTTAGCTGGATCGTAAATTGTTGTTGAGATTCATATCGTGTCACTAATTGATTAACACTTTCTTTTAATCGATTATATTCAGCCTCATGATCTGTAAATACTTTGAACCAATGATCTAACTTCTCCTGTTTGTCAATTAGATGCATTTGCCATTCGTTAAAGGTCAACGTTGTCTTAGGGCAGTTTTGTTGATAGCTAGTCATTTCTCCCATTCGACGAGAAAGTTGTTGTTCTACTTTATTTAATTCAGTTGTTTGGTGCTCAATTGCTTGCTCAAGCTTCTCTAATTTTTTAGCCAATACTTGTTTCTCTGTCTCGAGCTGTTTTGATTGAGCCATTTCTTGATCGACTTTATCAATCAGTCGTTTTTGTGTTGTCACTTGTTCTTGCCAGTTTAGTAACAGCTTTTCAATCGCTTCTTTCGATAATTGTTCAATTGAGTAATTAAACACTGCAGCTTGTTCGGCTAAAGATTGTTGTTTTGTTCGATAATTAGCTTTATGTTCAAGCCATTCTTCTTGAACCGTTAGCACTTGCTTTTCAATTTGCTCGATTTCGATTTGATAGCTTTCTTTTTGCTGATCTGACTGATTAAACGCTACTCTTTGCACCGGATTTGGGTGTTCAATTGAACCACAAACCGGACAAGCCTCTCCAGCTTTTAATTCTGCGGCTAGGTGGCTAGCTAAATGATGTTGCTGCTCTTGTACAAAAACTTTTAATTTATTTTTCTGCTCAACTAATTGCTGTTGAAGCTCTTGATAAGTTTGGTCGATTTCCTTTGTTTGTTGCTCGAATTGAATCGATTCAAAATAAGTTTTTTCAAGTTGCTTAACTTTGGTTAATTGCTCCTTTATTAAAGTATATTCATGATTTAACTTTAGTGATTGTTCTGTTCGCTCAATTCGTTGCTCCAGCTTCTGATTAATTTGCTTTATTTTTTCTTTGATCTGCTGGATGGTTGCTTTATTTGTCTGGACTTGATTGGCGATGCTCTGTTGTACTTCTTGATCCTGTTTAATCATCGACTCAATTTCAATCAGCTTTGCCCACGATTGTGTCTGATTGTTTTCTTCCTTCAATTGCTCTTTTTCGTTAACCTTTTCAGTATGCTGATCTTGAAAACGTCTAAAAATTTGCTCATTTAAGTCCAGTTTTTCTTGATCAACCGCTAAAGCTTGCCCCAGTTGGTTTTGCTTCAATTCTTCCGCTTTAGCTTCACTCATCCTTGCCATCAATTGATCTTCATATAATTCAATTTTAGCAGCTTTTTCTGCTTCATTAAATGTTTGTTTAATTTGGTTGATATCATCTTCTTGTTGAGCTAATTGTAATTTCAGCTCTTGTTGTTCGGCAAGCTGGTTAAAGTCATCAGCCAATTGTGTTTGTTCACGAAAATTCTTTTGTGCTTTTGAATAAATTTGCCTCTGTTTTTGATAATCTTTATCTGCTTCTAGACAAGTTAACTCTAGCTGTTTGATCAGAGATTTTAATTGGTTAATCGATTCTTCAGTTGTCCAATTTTCTCGACTCTCTGCTCCTTGCTCCCATTCAACATTGTCAAGCTGATCGGTGATTTGACTTTGAGTTTGCATTAATTGATGCTTCATTTCATTTGACTGGATTTGCAGTTGTTTTGTTATCGCCTGATAAATATGGGTGTGAAATATTTTTTGTAAAATCTTCTCTCGATCATGGCTATTTTCGCTGATTAACTTTCTAAACTCACCTTGTGGAATCATAATCATTTTTAAGAATTGATCGTAGTCAAGCCCGATTAACTGTTCAATTGTTTCGTTAACATCCTTGATCCGACTGGATATTAAAACTTCTTGCCCATCAGTTTCTTGATAAAGGGTTGCTGTTTGAGGTTCTTCAACAAGGCCTTCTCCTCGTGCTTTCGGACGCAGTTGTTTTGGCTTGCGCTTAATCAAATAAGTTGTTTGCTTTAATTCAAAGCGTAAACTGACTTCTGTTTGTTGATCCACAGAAGCAAAATCACTTCTTAAACTATCATGATCGCGATCACTGCCACTCGCTTTTCCATATAAAGCATAGCAAATCGCATCGAATATCGTTGTTTTACCAGCACCAGTCGGTCCAGTAATTAAGAATATTGTCTCATTTCCAAGTCGGGTAAAGTCAATCCGTTCTGTTTCTTTAAAGGGACCAAAGGCCGTCAAAGTTAATTGGAGTACTTTCATATTATTGTCCCCTCTCTTGTTGTTTAATGTGATCAATGACCGTTCTTAGCATCTGTTTTCGCTTTTCAGATAACGGCTCATCTGTCATCTCAAGATAAAAATCTTCAAATAACTCAAGTTCAGTTCGCTGCTGATTTTTCTTAACACGAGCTAATTCATTCAAACCACGATCTGATTTTTTAATCACCTTTTCTAGTCTTAAAATGTTTGGGAATTTTTTACGTAACTGTGTAATCGGATCGAGAATTTGTCCGTCATCTAATAATTGAATATGTAAGTAATCTTCTGATGCCTGATAATGATCTGCTGATAACAAGTGATCAAAATAATCAGTCATTACCCGTAGATCATGTTTTGGTTGCAACGGAATTCGCTCAAAAAAAACTTGTCCTTGCTGATCAAGATCAATCAACGTCATCGACTTCTTTTGACTAGCTTCAGAAAACGAATACTTTAATAATGAACCACTATATTGAACGCGATCGCTACTAATCTTTTGCGGTTGATGCAGGTGTCCAAGTGCGACATAATTAAATGCTTCAAATAGATTCACATCAACATATGGACTGCCACCAATCATCGATAAGCGATCCTCAGAATCAGACTCCATCCCTCCTGCTAAAAAAGCATGCGCAATACAAACGTGACGTTCATTCGGATTGATATTTTCTTTAATTGATTCAATCACTGCTGACATCGCAGCTTGATGGGTCGTAATTTTCTGGTCTAGATAATAGCTTTGAACATCTGCTGGTTCAAAATATGGAATCAAGTAAAAATGAACAGGACCAGTTTCATCTGTAAATGTGACCGGTTCGATTGGTAAATGAAATTTCGACTGAATATATAATTGATGATTACGAAAAAGTTGACTACCAAAATGAAGACGGTCAGGACTATCGTGGTTACCAGAAATCATTAGCATTGGAATCTGATAATCTGTCATTAAGCGTGTCAATGTTTGATCTAATAGGTCTACCGCTTCTTTTGGTGGGATAGCGCGGTCATAAATGTCGCCTGCATTAATAATAAGATCTGGTGAATAACGCTCGATTATTTCAAAAAACTGTTCTAACACGTATGCTTGGTCATCCGTCATATGAATCCCATTGACAATTTTACCTAAATGCCAATCGGCAGTATGTAAGATCCGCATTAACAATCACTCCTCATCTAAATAAAGACTTCAGCACTTGTTTGATCATCATCTGCTGAAGCCTTGGTTGCTTTACTTATCCGTCTAATGTTTTGTTTCTAAATAGTCATCCCAGAGCCGGTCAAATAACGTGATTGCTTCGTTAAAAGGACTCGTCCACTCTAAATATTGACTAATTTCATCATAAGATTCGCTCTGCTTGGGAAAATCGTGATCATGATACATCCAGTCGGCAAGTTTACGTTCAGCTAGATTTTTGTTTGCTCCACGGTATTGCATCATATATTTATAAAAGGATGGCATACTTAACCTCCGACTCTAGTTGCGATCATATTGAAGAAAATAATAATCATATGGATTTTCTTCATTTTTGATCCCTTTTTCTTTTGATGTCAGTTGCCAATTCGATAAATCAAATTCAGGTAAATACGTATCGCCTTCAAACTCTGCATCGATATATGTGATGTAAAGTCTGTCAGCATATTTCAGAAACTGTTGGTAAATTTCAGATCCACCAATCACAATCACTTCTTGATCAGAAAATGGCTTAATATAGTCAAGCACATCCTCAATTTGATGAAAAACGACACATCCATCAGCTTGAAAATCTTTATTTCGTGTTAAAACAACATGGTGACGATTCGGTAAAGGTTTACCAAAAGATTCAAATGTTTTGCGTCCCATTATAATCGTCTTTCCTGTTGTTATCGCTTTAAAATAACCTAAGTCATTTGGAATATCCCAAGGAATCCAGTTATCTTTTCCAATTAAATAATTGCGATCATTGGCAAAAATCATTGATAGCATCTGTTCGCCTCCTAAACAGCAATCGGTGCTTTAATCGCTGGATGTGATTGATAATTTTTCAACGTGATATCACTTAGCTCAACATCAAATACGGATGTTAACTCAGGATTTAACTCGATTCTAGCTAATGGTAAACTTTTCCTTGAGAGCTGTTCCTTTATTTGGTCAACGTGGTTAGAATAAATGTGCGCATCGCCTAACGTATGAACAAACTCACCTACCTCTAACCCACACTCATGGGCAATTAGATGTGTCAACAATGCATAACTTGCAATGTTGAATGGTACACCCAAGAAAATATCTGCACTTCTTTGATAAAGCTGGCAAGATAATTTTCCATCAGCAACATAAAATTGAAACAGTGCATGACAAGGTGGTAAGGCCATATTTTTCGGAACATCTTCAGGATTCCAAGCACTAACGATATGACGGCGTGAATCAGGATTTGTTTTAATTTGGTCAATGACATCTTTTAGTTGGTCGATTGTTTCGTTTGTTGATGTTTTCCATTCACGCCATTGTTTCCCGTAAACAGGGCCTAGCTCACCATATTTTTTAGCAAACGCATCGTCTGAAACGATCCGTTCTTTAAAGCTCTGCATTTCGGCTTGATATTGTTCATTGAATGCTTGATCAGTTAAACTTCGATTACCGAAATCCGTCATATCTGGTCCCTGATATGCATCACTCTCAACCCATCTTTTAAATGCCCACTCATTCCAAATGTTGTTGTTATTTTTTAATAAATATTGAATATTTGTATCGCCTCTAATAAACCAAATTAATTCTGTCGCGATTAAATTAAAGTTGACTTTCTTTGTCGTAAGTAACGGAAAGCCTTCTTGTAAATCAAAGCGCATTTGTGCGCCGAATATTGAACGTGTTCCAGTACCTGTTCGATCTTCTTTCGTTGTTCCTTGATCGAGGACTTTTTCACATAAATCTAAATATGCTTGTTCATTTTTTGACATTTGTATTCCTCCCAAAAATCATATCGCTTAGTTTCATATTACAGAAGTTTAACATTTCATTCAAGAATCATTTCTTATTGAACACGTGAATACAATTAAATGAATACCCCTATTTAATCAGGTCAATATACAAAGGAGGCATTTTGTTTAATGGCTAAAAATATTGTCAAGCAATCTGTTGCTTACAGCTACATTCTCAGTCAACCTTTTGCCACATACATCGATGCCTATCCGATGCTACAAAGTCAATGGTTAGCAGAGCAAGATATTCAACACATCGCGTATGGTGATCACAGTCAAGTTGTGCGTGTCATTCAGCATAAACTCAATAACTTAAAGTATTACGATGAAGCAATTGATGGTGAATATGGATTGTTTACTGAGTATGCATTGAAAAAATTCCAAGCTGATCACAAAATTATTCCTGATGGATCAATTAATCGGAAAACAATTGACGCAATTATTGATGTCGAGCAAAGCTATTATTTAGCTAAATTGACATCGATTGATGAGCCAATTTATTATGGTATGACAAATACTGATATCGAAGCACTTCAGCGTGCACTCTACTACTTAGGTTTTTATGACGATAAATTGGATGGCATTTTTGGATCGATTACAGAGACAGCATTGTTAACTGCACAACGAGCTTATAATCTAGAAGAGACTCCAGCAGTTTCGTTTGAACTTGTGGAAACAATTCACCAGGAAGTAGAAACTAAATCAAAAGAAGCACCACTAATCGACCAACAAACTTCTTCTAACCAAAAAGAAACTATCCAAATTAATACTGACAACTCACAAATTGAGCTTGTGATTCAAGCTGCCAAGCAACAAACAGGTGTACGTTATCAATGGGGGGGCACGACACCTGATGGATTTGATTGTAGTGGTTTCATCCAATATGTTTTTCAACAACATGGGATATCGATTCCACGTACTGTATCAGAAATATGGAACCAAACGGCAAATATCGATCAACCTTCTATTGGTGATTTAGTTTTCTTTGAAACGTATAAAAAAGGTCCTTCACATATCGGCATTTATCTTGGTAATGATCAGTTTATTCACGCTGGCGAGTCAAGTGGTGTCACAACATCGACTCTAAGTCAGGACTATTGGCAATCCCGATACCTAGGTAGTCGTCGGGTTTATCTTGACTAAATTGGTTTTATAAATATCTCTAATACCTAATTAAACCTAGTTATTGAAAAAAAGGTTAAATTCACTTGACGGAATTTACTGAATAAGCTACCATTATAACTAGCAAAGAAGATGTCTGGGATCTATTTTCACCTTATTTGAAGCAGTATAGGAATCGATCCTATCCTTCAGTAAGGTTTTTTTAGCTCATCTTGTTTGTAGTACAGATCTCAAGTTAAGCTTTGAGAAAACTTAGGAGGATTATTTACATGCAAAACGGAATTGTAAAATGGTTTAACGCAGAAAAAGGGTATGGCTTTATTCAACAAGAAGAAGGCGACGATGTATTCGTACATTACTCTGCAATTCAAGATGAAGGCTTTAAGACTCTTGAAGAAGGCCAGGAAGTATCCTTTGAAATTGTCGAAGGAGATCGTGGACCACAAGCAGCAAATGTTGAAAAAAGATAATATTCTGTAACGGTGGCTATTAAGTCACCGTTTTATTTTGTTATCCAATCATTTAAAGGGTGTGTGATTATGCTAGAAATCTATATTGACGGTGCTACAAAAGGTTATCCAGGTCCAAGTGGGATTAGCTTCATTATTAAGCAAGGAAAGTCACGGGTCGAGGCTTACAAATATATTGGTCAAAGTACAAATCATGAAGCGGAATTTCAAGCATTACTCTATCTGCTTGATTATTGTGCCAAGCATTATCCCGACCAAATCTTATCGATTCGATCAGATTCAAAGCTAGTTGTCGATCTTATTGATCGTGGCTCATATAAGAAAGAACCATTTTCAAGTCTTGTCAACAAAGCGATGGACAAAATGAATACGTTTACCCATTGTTTTATAAAATGGGTGCCTGAGAGTCACAATAAGCAAGCAGACAAGTTAGCGAAACTAGCGATTCAAACTAAAAATGAATTGATCAAAAAATACCCTTCTGTTTAAGCAGATGAACAATTTCTTTTCTTGTCCCTACTTGATATTCATTGAGTAATTCTAACAAGCTGATATAAAAAGACCCATTGAAATGATATTTTAATTTCAATGTATTTTCAAGTGCCACACAAGCATGCCATTCACTTGAATTTGTAAACTTTTTTGCAAAATAAATAAACCGAACTTGTTCATCTGTCAGTTTGAAGCCTTTATCCCATAACTTTTCTAAATAATCTGCTAGAGATTGATAGTATTTCACAATCGATCCCCTACTCTCACGCTCAAATAATCAATTAATCCAACCTCATTATAATACAATTCATTAAAAAAGCAAAGCAAATACAAACGAATGTTCTGTTTCTGTTTAAAAAATTTGCTTTATCACAAGTTGAGATAAAGCAAATTTTCATTTAATCATTTTATCTACTTACATCAGAAACACTATCTCTATCTTAGTTGATAAATTTCAGTGTATTTGTTTGTTAAATATTGAATCAGGTAATCAGGATTTAATCCTTCTCCAGTCACTTGTTCGATTAATTCGAGTGGTTGCTTCATTTTACCGTGGCGATGAATCTTCTCAGTTAACCATGCTTTGATCGGTTCGAAATCTCCAAATCGAATCATTTGATCAAGATTAATATCCGCCTTAATTGCATTATATATCTGTGCTGCATACATATAGCCTAATGCATAAGTTGGGAAGTAGCCGATATCACCTGCAGCCCAATGAATATCTTGTAATAGACCTTCTAGATCATTTTCAGGACGAATTCCGAGATATTCCTCCATCTTCGTATTCCATGCCTCCGGTAAATCTTTAACTTGCAGATCGCCATTAATTAATTCTTTTTCAAGCTCATAACGGATAATAATATGCAATGAATACGTTAATTCATCAGCTTCAATCCGAATCATACTCGGTTTAACTTCATTAATTGCTCGGTAAAAACTCTCGAACTCTAATGACTGAAAGCTCTCAGGTGCATATTTTTTAAACAAGTCAAAGTGACTCTCCCAAAAAGAGTGGCTTCGTCCAACAAAGTTTTCCCAAAAAAGTGACTGTGACTCATGAATCCCCATTGATGCTCCTGAAGCAAGTACAGTTTGATATAAATCAGGATCAATATTTTGTTCATAAAGTGCATGTCCACCTTCGTGAATCGTACCAAAAATAGCCGTTCTAAAGTCCATTTCATCATAACGCGTCGTCACCCGAACATCGTTTGAGTTTATCCCGATCGCAAATGGATGAATCGTTTCATCTAAACGACCCGCTTCAAAGTCATAACCCATTTTATCGAGAACAGCTAAAGAGAAGTCTTTCTGTGCTTGTTTAGGGAACCGTTTTAATAATAAACTTGAATCTACCTCAACATTTGATTGATTAATCTTTTTAACGAGATCAATTAATACAGGTTTCAGTTGATTAAAGACACGATCTAAAATTTCTGTCGTTAAACCTGGTTCATAATCGTTTAAGAGACCGTCATACTTATTGTCTGTATAACCCTGGTATTCAGCAAACTTCTTATTGAATTCAACGAGTTTTTCTAAATATGGTGCCAAAATCGAAAAATCATGTTTTTCACGAGCCTCTTGCCATGCTGTTTCAGATTTTGAACTAAGACGAATAAATTCAACATATTCATCAGTTGGAATGCTTTGTTGTTTTTGATAAATCCGCTCACATTCTTCAACTGATTTTTGAATAACTGGTGATGTTTTATTTCCTTTTAATTCAGTTATACACTGCTTCATTTGTTCAGATCGTTTAAGTTCTGTTACTTTTTCTGATAATAAACTGATCGTTTCTGATCGTTGTTCCATCCCTTTTTGAGGAATGTGAGTTCTTAAATCCCAATGGATTAAACTGATTGCCTCTGAGTAGGCTGATATTTGTTTCATTAAATCAAGAAAATTTTGTTCTGTACTTGTCATTTTAGTCATCCTTTTTAATAAATTTCCCAAAATACTGATAGTAATCGACCTTGATAAAGCCATTAAATAATTTTCGCTTTTTCGTTGCTTTTTTCCCATATAATTTTTCGAAGTCTTCGTTAGATGTTAAAATATAGTTACTCCAACTCGTGTTTTGCTTCATTGTTTGACCAAGCTTGCGATAGAGTTGTTCGACTTCTTGTTGATCACTCAAGCGCTCACCATACGGTGGATTACTAATTAAATAGCCATTATTCTTTTTTGGATGAAAATCTTGCGCAGCCATTTGCTTCCACTCTATTAAATCAGCGAGTCCAGCTTCAATCGCGTTTTGTTTAGCGATTTGGATCATTTTTGGATCGATATCCGTTCCTGTTATGTCTAGCTTTTGATCATAATTAGCAAGCTGTTCTGCTTCATCAAATGCTGCATCCCAAAGTTTTTGCTCGACAAACTGCCAGTTCTCACTAGCAAATTCGCGGTTAAATCCTGGCGCGATATTTTGACCGATTAAAGCCGCTTCAATTAAAATTGTTCCCGATCCACAAAACAGGTCTACTAATGGATATTCTGGACGCCAGTTTGTTAATTGTACAAGAGATGCTGCTAGGGTCTCTTTAAGTGGTGCCTCACCTTGTCCAATTCGATAACCGCGTTTATGAAGACCTTGTCCAGATGAATCAAGTGTTAAAGTGACTTTATCTTTTAACAGCGCAACTTCAATTCGATACATTGCCCCAGTTTCAGGCATATTTGTTGCCACACCATATTTTAGTTTTAACTTTTCTGCTACTGACTTTTTAACAATTCTTTGACAATCTGACACGCTATACAATGTTGACTTAACTGATTTTCCAATGACAGGGAATTTTCCATCTTCCGGTATATAGTTATGCCAATCCAATGCTTTTGTTGCTTCAAATAATTGATCAAACGTTTTTGCTTCAAACTCACCGACGATCACTTTGACACGATCAGCAGATCTTAGCCAAAGATTACAACGTGGAATTGCAGAAACGTCTGCTTCGAAAATCACTTTACCATTATCGACAGTCACATCATTGTACCCAAGTGCTCGAACCTCGTTTGCAACAACCGACTCTAAACCCATTGCAGCAGTAGCTAATAATTTTACTCTATTTTTCATAAATGAACATCTCTTTTCAAAAAGTTTTTATTAAAAAACCTTCCATCTGACTAGAATTGTCATTGGAAGGTTTAAATAAACATCGTAAGACCAATGAATGTTTTGTAAGCCATGTTCTGTGCTAACGTACTTATACGGTGGTCAGCCTCGTACAGTTAGTCGTAACCATCTATCTACAAATCATTCTCACGTGATTTGTCCTTGTTTCGGTTTAATTCCCTAATCCAAGATGCCCCTACCATTATTTGGGTTGCTCGCTCGTGGGGTTTACCCGTTCCACCTAAATTGTTTCCAACTTAGCTACGTCACTGTGGCACTTTTATGGGATCAAAGCATATCTATTGTTAGACTTAGCTTAAATCCCTGCCGTCAGTTGAATCTTCAACTGCCTTGATTTATGATTTCATCAAGCACGAACACTACAAGCGTCTCAGCCTGTGCGAGCATGGACTTTCCTCTATAAACATCAAATGTTTATAGCGATTACGCAAACATTCATTTCAACGATGTTGTCTTAGACTAACGCTTATTATAACATATTTAATTTGATTCATCATTAAGTAAAAAATACCATCAATTATTCTTCACTATATTTCTTGCCAAAAACCGCTTTTTCAAGATTTGAGACTCGCTTTAAAATATCATAGTTTACTTGGTGATTTGATGTTGTCACTCGTTTTCTTGGTTGCTCACTTCTCGATCTCAATGTTTCATTTTCTTTCATTAATTGCTCAATCGTTTGATTAAATAGCTCATAGTCTTGAATAATTGAGTCCAGAAAGTGATCGACTTCTTCTTGGTTATACCCTCTCATCGCAGTTTTAAAATTTTTATCTAAAATATCTTTAGTCGTTAATTGACTCTTAATCGCCATTATTTTTCACCTCATATTTAACAAAACTCTTCTTTCATTTTTTCAAACTTTAAGCTAAATGTCAATCACAATTAAAATGTTTGATTATTTTCCTGTAATTCTCTTATCATGTCATTTAAATCAAATGGAGTAATATAATAAATCGGATAGTTGTTTCGCTCACTATAATTAATTGCACGTTCCATAAAGTACTTAACACTCCCTGGGAATTGATCATCAACAAGCATTAAACAACAATCGCTTTTTTCAATTAGCCAGCTATCTTTTGCTGTGAATTGATAAGGCCCTTTGTAATCATCTTTATACAACAATGCATAATAATCAGCTTCAGGAATTAAACGATGGTATAATTCTTGATCTTGCTCTGACCAGCGTTTTTCTTGGTTATTGAACGGTGGAATGATTGCATATTTGATTGGATATTCTCCTTTAAGTTCATCAACTATTTCACATGTCCACAACTCGATTCCGAGTTGTCCAGAAGTTAAAATCCATTCACCACCATTTTCAATAAAACGAATCAGCCTTTGCTTAAGAGCATGTTTTATGTATGGCAATCGTTCGTCTTTAGCTGATCTAATATTTAATTCATATGATTTATAGCCTGTCACAGCCATTGTTTTTTCCATTGATGATACCCTTTCTGCTATTCATTAAATCTATTTTAACATATGATCTGTTGATAATAAAAAGAGCTGGTTATCATGACCAGCCCTTTTGGAGGTTTAAAATAAATTAAATCTGTTTCTTGGTGTATTAACTTGATTCATTTGGTTCGCTTGAAAACCTTGTGGCCAAGTTTGCCCTCCATAAACATTTGTTTGATTAACTGTTTGCCCCCACGACGTTGTTTGCGGGTAATAATGTGTATTCTGAACCGTATGTTGATCCATGATCGTCGTATGAGTTGGATGCACATAATTCACGTTACTAAAACTCGTTGTATTAATACACTTCTGCTTTGTCGGACAGACAACCGTTTTTACTGGCGCTTGACAATATGGTCTAGGTCTATGCATTTTTATCCCCTTTCTATACTGATTTCATAATAGCTTATGAATAAATGTCTAAGAGGTAGCGGGCTTTTAGCCATATTATCATCATTTTCCTAAAATTAAGTTAGTTCAATGAATCACAGACGTAATCGATTGCTTGAAGTAGTTCCATATATCGTTGTGGTTTAACATCAATGTAATAACTGTGTAATAAGATTAACTCAAAATTCTCTCTTGTTGATTGTACTTGTTGCGGATGAACGAGTACTTTTCTTTGTTTGACTGCACTTAATGCTTGCTTTTCCCATTCCTCAGCAAGTACGAATAATGGTTCGGTTTCTGTTTTTACTTGCTGAAAAAATTCAGGATCTCTTACATCTGTTGGTGGTTCATTCTTTAAAAATTTATCTTTAAGCTCCTGACAAGCTTGTTGTAATTCATTCGTAAGTTTCGTTAACATTTCCACCTCACCTTTCACCAAAATCTTACCATGCTCAGTCAACCAGGTAAACTAAATTGTTATAACCCAAACCAAAAAGTTTGTATATGATTACAGACTTTGATTAGGTGATTAAGTAAAGCTAGACAGACAATGCTAATTTGTCGTAATATTTTAAAATCTGAGTTACGTACTTTTCATGATTGGCACAAACAATATAATCCGAATTCATTGCAATCCTTTTTTCAATTTGGATTAATTGTTTATTTAGCTGGACAATTTGCAATTTAAATTGTTTCACTTGATTTGTGTTTGCCATATTAACAACTCCTTTTCTTAGTTAGCTAATGTATTTGTCTATTACAACTTGAATTCCTGCCTGGTTGACAAAACTAGTGTAAAACGAACAAAACTAGTTTTGTTTCAACAAATTAAATTAAGTGATTCTTATTATAGATATGAATAAAATTGTTTATAATGATAACAGCTCAACCTCTTGTTCATTACTTTAAATTAGTAGTCTAGTTTTTTAGTTCTCAAAACAGGGTAAAATCTGCTATGATAGGTTTATGCAGGAGGAGATTTTAAATGAATTACCCAAATGGAAAAAAGCGTTCAATTAGAAAATATCAAAACTCAGTCAATCGAAGTCAATCATTTAGTAACCGAGGAATGACGTTAGAGGAAGATATTAATGCGACGAATCAATATTATTTAACTCATAATATATGTGTTATTCATAAAAAGCCGACCCCTGTCCAGATTGTTAAAGTGGATTATCCAAAACGAAGTGCAGCTGTTATTAAAGAAGCTTATTTTAAACAAGCATCAACAACTGACTACAATGGTTTATACCGAGGTCATTACCTAGACTTTGAAGCAAAAGAAACGCGCAACAAAACATCATTCCCACTTCATAACTTTCATGAGCACCAAATAAAGCATATGAAAGACATCATTAAACATGATGGAATCGCTTTTGTTATTATTCGTTTTAAAGCGCATGAAAAAACATATTTTCTTGATGCAACGAAACTTTTTCCTGTCTGGGATCGTCAATATCATACTGCAGGTAGAAAATCAATTCCCTATCAATTTATTATTGACGAAGGCATTGAAATCCCAACACACTATCCTGCAATTGTTGATTATATAAAAGTAATTGATCAACTGTTTTTTTAAGAATGGAGGTCGATGTGCATGATAGATAGTAGTCAATCGCGTGTCGCAAGACGTAAAGCAGAACAAATTAAAAATAAAAATAAAACGTCAGTATGGAAAAGAATTGCTCAAGTTACAGCTGCATTAATTGGAGTTGCCGTATTAGCTGTAATGATTGTATTTAGTTATTTTATTTTCACTGCACCTAAATTAGATCATTCATTGCTTGGGGCTCCTGGTTCAACAAAATTTTACGATATAAATGGTGATCTTTTCGCTGATCTCGGACAAGAACGCCGAACAATTATCAGTTATGAAGATTTACCAGATATATTAGTAGATGCTGTCTTAGCTACAGAAGACGTCAGGTTTTTTAGTCACTCTGGTGTCGATCTTAAACGAAGTGTGGCAGCAATATTTGCTAATATTACCGATGGTTTCGGTGCTGAAGGTGGAAGTACAATTACTCAACAAGTTGTTAAAAGCTCATTGTTAACACCTGAAAAAAAGTTAAAACGTAAAGTTCAAGAACAATGGTTAGCGCTACAATTAGATCGGGCTTATGATAAAGAAGAAATTCTTGAAATGTATTTAAATAAAATCTTTTATGGTAATCATGCTTATGGTGTCGCAACAGCTGCAGAAGCTTATTTTAGTATTACGGATTTAAATGAATTAACATTACCACAAGCGGCACTACTCGCTGGTTTGCCACAGCGCCCATCTGCTTATGATCCAACAGTTAACCCAGATTTAGCACAAGAAAGAATGAATACTGTCTTAAGTTTGATGGTTAGACATGGAAAGATTACTCAAGCAGAAGCAGATGAGGCAGCCCAAGTTAAAGTTGAGGATATGCTGAATATCTCTGAAAGAACGGCGACACCTTACCTAGCATTTATAGACCAAGTTAGAATTGAAGTTGAAGAAAAACTTGATGCAGACATTTATAATGATGGGCTAATTATTTATACGACATTAGATCCAGATGCCCAAGAACATGTCGAGTATCTATTATCAGATAATAGCCCAATCAATTATCCTGATGAAGAATTACAATCTGGTATTGCTGTCATTGAAACAAGTACAGGTGCAATCCAAGCGATTGGCGGAGGGAGAAATCGTGAGGTTGGTGGCTTTAATATGGCGATCCAAGCTAAACGTCAACCTGGTTCCGTTATTAAACCAATTTTAAGTTTTGGACCTGCAATTGAATATTTAAACTGGTCGACATACCAACAAGTGACTAACGACGGCCCGTATGAAGTCGCTGGTAGTAAAGCTGTTACGAACTGGAATGATGAGTATGGAGGTAATGTATCTGCTCGTTATGCACTACAACGCTCACTTAATGTCCCTACTCTTCATACATTAAATGAAGTTGGAATTGGGCGAGCAACTGAGTTTGCTGAACAATTAGGTCTTCCAATCCCAGCAGACGGATTAAACATTCGTGACGGTATTGGCGGGTCTAAATTAAGTGTATCTGCATTAGATATTGCCGGTGCTTATTCTGCATTTGGAAATGCTGGGATATACAACGAACCTTATTCTGTCACTAGAGTTATTTTTGGCGATGGTAGAGAAGAATCATTAAAACCTGATCCAGTCGCTGTAATGTCAGATGCGACAGCATATATGGTTACAGATATGTTGCGCTCAGTTGTTCAAAATGGTACTGGTACTGGAGCAAATATTTCTGGCTTACCAATGGTCGGTAAAACTGGAACGACAGATTCTAATGTTGATTCATGGTTTGCTGGTTACACAACTAATTTCACTGTTTCAATTTGGACAGGATATACGGATTCAACAAGATCGATTCCGTCTGGTTATACGTCGATATCAAGAGATTTATTTAGACATATTATGAGTGAGATTTCTACAAATGTTGAAACAGCAGATTTCCAAATGCCAGATTCGGTCGTCCGTGTTCAAGTCGAACGTGGAACAAATCCACTTAGATTACCAAGTAAATACACACCAGAATCACAAATTGTAACGGAACTGTTTAAGCGTGGACATGAACCAACTGAACGTTCTGACCAATTTGATCGAATTGATCCAGTGGCTAACTTGGCAGCTCAATATGATGAAGAAGCTGATCAAATTAATATCGAATGGTCACACGATAGTGATCAAGATGTAGACTTTATTATTAGTTACGGTGTTGAAGGTGGCTCTAGTAATAAATCACAAACATCTGACTTTTCATTTACAATCAGCAGTGTTGAAAGAGGTGCTACTTATGTCATTGAGGTGACTGCAGTAAGTAGTGACAATGCTGAACAAAAAAGTGAAAGTAAGCGAATTGAACTTAGAATTCCAGATGAAGTGATTGAAGAACCTGAGCCTGAGGATCCAGAGCCTGAACCTGAACCTGAGCCAGAAGATCCAGAACCTGAGCCAGAAGACCCGGAACCTGAACCTGAGCCAGAAGATCTAGATCCTGAGCCTGAAGATCCCGTAAATCCAGAAGAACAAGATGATCCTGAGAATTCAGGTGATGAGACTGGATAAGATTGTTATTAAATAGAATATTAAAATACCCCCTGTTCATTTATCAGGGGGTATTTTAATATATTGGTTCTACGTCAAGTAACGTTGGTGAGGAATTTTTAGCCGAAATATATTTAGTTGTTTAAGTCTGAAACGCAAATAATTAAGATTGAGCTAATACGGTGATTTCCGCTCTAGGTGGATGCTTTCCGC
>DUPD01000038.1 GCA_012838505.1 Bacilli bacterium
AAATAAAGATGAGGCAGTTGAATTACATTGTCCTCACTGTAATGGCACGATGATTGAAGCGAGATAAAATCCCAAGTAAATATTGTTTACTTGGGACGTGATTTAGTCGCGATAGCGACTTTGTTCATTTGTAAAATTCTTCTCGGGTAACTTTATCAGAAACGATTAATCATGTTATAATGTTTAATGTAATTTAATGAGGGGAGTGAACGCTTTGACACATAAAAAGAAAAAACGAGGTCAAATACCATTACGTCTTAACGTATTATTTTTATTTGTGTTTATTTTATTTTCATTTTTAATCCTTCAATTAGGAGTTGTTCAAATCTTAAATGGAGAAGAAGCAAGAAGAAGGGTCAATGAAACAGAAAACACAACAGCATCAATCGCTGTACCACGGGGCTTAATTTATGATCAATTTGGGAAATTATTATTAGATAATGAGCCGGAGCGTTCAATCACTTATACACCTCCTAAAAATGGTGATTCTGCTGAGAAGCGACTAGAAATAGCGGAGAAGTTAGCAAAATTAATGATGATGGATGAAGACTTTGAATCACTAAAAGCGATGGTACGTGAACGTGATAAAAAAGAATACTGGTACTTATTTAACGTTAAAGAAGCAAATGACCGGCTAACTGATGAAGAAAAAGAATTAACTACAAGTGAGCAGTATCAAGCGATTTTAAATCATATTAAACCAGAAGATTATAATGAATTTGATTGGAATGATCGTGACTTATTGAATGTTGTTGCAATTAAAAAAGAATTGGATCAAGGTTTTGAGCTGTCACCACATACGATAAAAAATGAAAATGTGACAGAAGAAGAGTACGCATTGGTTTCAGAAAATTTAAATCAATTACCAGGAATCGATGCAAAAATCGATTGGAATCGTGTTAAACCATATGATCAAACATTTTCAAGTTTTATTGGTAACATTACGACATCAAATGAGGGGATCCCAAGAGAAAATCAAGATTACTATTTAACGATGGGATATAGTCGTAATGATCGAGTAGGAACTAGTGGCCTAGAGCAATACTATGAGAGTGTTTTATCAGGTCAAAAAGAAATCATTCAATATACAACAGATAATAATGGGAATATTTTAGGGACTGAAACCGTAAAACAAGGTAAAAGTGGTAACGATTTGGTCTTAACAATTGATATCGAGTTTCAAAAGGAAGTTGATCAGATTGTTCGAGAAGAGCTGGAACAGTATATTAAAAGTAGCCCATATGAGAACAGGTATATGACTGATGCTCTCGTAGCAATGCTAGATCCGCAAACAGGTGATGTGATTGCATTAAGTGGTGCACATTATGATCGTGAAAATGATCAATTCGTTGATCAGGCGTATCGTGTCATCTATGATTCACACGTTCCAGGGTCGGTTGTTAAGGGTGCAACGATGTTAACAGGCTATGAAACGGGTGTCGTTTCACCTGGCACTTTTTTAGTCGATCGACCGATTAAAATTGCAGCAACTCCAAGGAAACAATCATGGCGAACAATGGGGCGTATCAATGATAAAACAGCAATTATTCAATCATCAAACGTTTACATGTTTGAGATTGCCTTAGGTATTTCCGGTGCGCAATATCGTGAAAATGAACCGCTAAGAGGCTTCAACTCTGAAGGTTTTCAAATTATGCGTAATTATTTTCATCAGTTTGGCTTAGGTAGCCGAACAGGAATTGATTTACCTTATGAAGCGACTGGTTTTGTTGGCAGTAATATTCAAGATGGTGGGCTATTGCTTGACTTTGCGATCGGACAATACGATAACTATACAACATTACAACTTGCTCAATATATTTCAACAATTGCTAATGACGGTTATCGTGTCAGTCCGCGGATTGTTAAAGAAATTCGTCAAGCAAATGGTAATAAAGATACACTTGGTCCAGTCATTGAAAGATTTAGTCCGAATATGTTAAATCGTATTTCGATGGATGATCAATACATTGACAGGGTTCAAGATAGTTTAAGACGTGTTGCAACAGAAGGAACAGGTAGAGGGCACTGGGCAAATAATCGATATAACGTAGCTGTTAAGACAGGTACAGCACAAAATGTGTTTTTTGAAAATGGAATTAAACGAGAAACACACAATTTAACTCTAGTTGGTTATGCACCATATGAAGAACCTGAGATGGCGTTTGCAATCGTTGTTCCTCGAACAGGAAGAGGAACAAACCAAACAGGGATCCATCATAATATTGGTAATCGGATTGTCAATCGTTATTTTGAAAGAAAAGAAGAGCGAGAAGAAGCAGGAATTGATGAAACGGCGATAGAGGAAATGTCCGAAGCGGATGAATAAAGAGTAAAAAGAGTTCTACCTTCTCGTGAGGCGGAACTCTTCTTGAAATTAAATTGCTAATTTCGTCTGGCGATTAATTCAACAATCTCAGCCAATGTCATGTCTTGATTTAATTCAAATTCACCAATTTGAATGTTTGTTCCATAATTATTATCAACTAGATAACTAGCAAGTTCGTTTCGATCAGCGATCATTTCATTAGCTACTAAGAATTCGGCGACTTGGGTGACAGTCATACCAGGCTCAATTGTTAAAATAAATGATTGATTAGAAGTTTGATCATTATTTCCAGTTTCAACTTGATCGACGTCAGTTGGATCTAAATCATCATCGTCTAAGTTAGAATCAAGTTGATCGCTGATTGTTTGATCATCTTCAAGTGTTGGTTCAGTTTCGTTTGTTTTGGTAGGGTCGGTTTTAAATATGTAAAAGCCGGCACTTTCAAGTGTCTCGATCATCTCTGATTCAGTCATTTCAATTTTTTCGATCACAATATCTTGTTCAGCAAGATAAAAATAATAAATGCCAATGATTAAAGTAGCGGTAAGTAGGCCGAGAGCATAAGTTCTTAAAAAATGTTTCATTTAAATCCCTCTTATTCTAATTTGTCAATTGTTTAATAAGTGATTCGATATCGTATTCACTCACTTTAGTAGCTTGGCTAATTTGAGCAACTGTGTAACCTTGTTGATAAAGAGATTCAACTTGCTTCTCTAGTGTAGATTTTGCCCCAGTTTGATTGCTAAAATCAAACTGACTAGGAAGCAATTCTTCTTCAAGAATTTTTATTTTCTTTTTCATTTGATAAGAATCTTGTAAATTAGATAATGATAACTGTTCAACTTGATTTTCTATATCTTTAAACCGATCATTTGTAAAAAATGATATAATGAACAAACTAATAGCTATGATAAGTAAACTAATAACAAGATAAAACATTCAACATCCCCCATTTCTTCTCTCTTATATTTATATCATATTTTGTCGATAAGGAAAATGTTTTAGCAAAATTTGATCGATCAATTGAGTGATTAAATTATTTTTTTTTGATTTTTTTCGCCGATTAATTGAAGTAATACTTGTCAATTTACGATATATTTGATACTATTATTAGGTCTGAATATGCACTATATTGATAGTTGAAAAGTTTGGAGGGATGAACATGAGAGAAAATATTACATTAGCTTGTACTGAAACGGGAGACCGTAACTATATTACGACAAAAAACAAACGTAATAATCCAGATCGAATTGAATTAATGAAGTATAGCCCACGGTTGAAAAAACATACACTTCATAGAGAAACTAAATAATTAATATTTACAACAAAGAATTTAACTCTTATCTGAAGTGATAAGAGTTTTTTGTTTGAATTGCGAGGAGTGATCGAATTGGTTGATTCAAAAAAACGATTGAGAAAAAAAATTTCAGCAAAATTGAATGCTTTGTCAACTGAGCAAAGAGCTAAAATAGATCGAGATTTACATGCGCAATTATTTCAACAAACAGAATGGAAGCAAGCATCAACAATTGGTGTGACAATTAGCTTAGAACATGAATGGGACACATGGACAATTATTGAGCAAGCTTGGCAAGAACATAAAAGAGTAGTCGTACCGAAATGTAATCCAACAGATAAATCGATGACTTTTTATCAGATTGAAACAAAAGATGATCTAGCGATTCAATTTTATAACTTAATGGAACCTATCGAAACAAGAACAATCCGAGTTAATAAACAAGCAATTGATTTATTAATCGTTCCAGGTGTTGTTTTTGACGACCGTCATTATCGAATTGGTCATGGTGGAGGTTATTATGATCGATTTTTAGCTGATTTTTCAGCTAACACGGTAAGTTTGGTTTGGCAAGGTCAAATGATTAGCAAAATTAAAAATGAACCATTCGATCAGCCAGTAAAGCAATTGCTTGTCTCACAACAGTCAGATGATTAATTAATATTCAATTTTTGAATCAGTTGTTCATAATTACCTTGATCGTCAGTAAATAAGACGTATAAGTGTTGATGATTTTTGGCTAACAAGATTAATGGCATAAAGCCACCATTAATTTGTTGTTCACGAATCCGCAGAAGATAATTTTTATACAATCCTTCCCAAAGTTGTGCAATGACACGGTTTGAATCAGCTTCTGTTAAGCCGGGTAATGGTGTCTTTTGATATTGTGTCAGTTTAATCAGTGGAATCTGATAATAAAGATTTGGATCAATCTGATAGTAATCAATTAACTCAGACCAATTTTTTTCTAATATTTTATTCGTATTGTTTATTAATTTATCAGCAACCATCTTTTCTTGTTTTGTATTTGGAGTTTGAAAACTATCAGAATCAGTAACGTAAAGTTGTGCTGTTGACATCTGATTAGCACTCATAATTTGACTGGCAGGATGATGGAGTTCAAGATAGTGATAACTGATTGCTTGATATAGACTATTAGGCAGGGCGAGTAAGTCTGTTTTTTGACTGAGTTGAGACGTTGTTTGACTCCACTTTGATTGAACACTAACAAGTTGACCATCTTTAAAAAGCAGTCCGACATCTTGATTTAAATAGGAATTAAGTTCATGTGATGATACGATTTCCCAAGTCAAAATGGACCGCTCATTGTCAGATCGGTTTACTGTTAGCTTTGTTGCTGTTTTTGAAAATGTAGCTTCTGAATCGATCGGAAAATAATTCAATGTCGTAATCGTTAATTGGTTCAATTGGTACGCCATAATGATTATTAATATAAAAGATAGGAATAAGACGATAAAATTACGCATACACATCACCTCAGGTTTGCAAATTTAGCGCAAGCTTGTCTTTTTAATGTTAATTATAACTATGAATTAATGATAAGAAATAGTATAATATTAAGGTTAAATATAAAAATTTTAATTTGGAATAGTGTTTTGTGAATGAATAATTATTTTACTGTATAAAGACAGTATTAAATTATTATTTTGCTGAAATGCGATATAATTACATAGTTGAAAGGGGAACTTTTAATGCAAAATTATTTATTAGGTGTGGATATTGGTGGTACGTCAATTAAATTAGGAATCCTTACTGAACAAGGTGAAATATTTGATAAATGGGAGATTCCAACGAAAATAAAAGATCAGGCAGATCAAATTCCGTCTGATATTTGGCAATCGATTAGTCAAAAATTATCAGAACATAAGATATCGAATCAGCAATTAATCGGTATTGGTGCAGGTGCTCCTGGTTTTGTGATCGCTGAGACGGGAGATATAGCAGAAGCGGTTAATTTAGGATGGGAAAATTTCCCTCTAGGTACCTTATTACATGAGCTGTCTGGTTTACCTGTCTATATTGAAAATGATGCAAATATTGCTGCACTAGGAGAAAACTGGTTAGGTTCTGGTGAACTTTCGAACTATTTAGTGATGGTGACGTTAGGAACTGGTGTGGGGGGAGGCATTATTGTTAATGGTAAAATCGTCAGTGGTGTAAATGGTACGGCTGGTGAAATTGGTCATATGACAATGGATTCAAGTGGATATCGCTGTAATTGTGGTCGAAAAGGCTGTTTAGAAACGATCGCTTCTGCTACTGGTATTAGTCGAATTGCAGAAGAAAAAATCAAGCAATTTAAAGATTCTATTTTAGTCACAATTTTTAACAAAAAAAATAAACTAACGGCAAAAGATGTCTTTGATGCATATAAAACCAATGATGCTTGTGCTGTTGAAGTAGTGGAACAAATCACTGATCAATTAGGTTTAGCGATCGCGAATATTGCTACGATCATTAACCCTGAAAAAATCCTAATTGGTGGTGGTGTTTCAAAAGCCGGGGATGCACTATTAAACCCATTAAAAAAAGCTTATCAAAAGTATGCATTACCACGTTCCAATGAAGGAAGTTCATTTGAAATCGCTCGATTAGGAAATGATGCAGGGATCGTTGGAGGGGCCTATTTAGTTAAGCAAAACCAAGCTTAGGAAATTTAGTTATAAAGAATTGTAACTTTTTATAAATTTATTCCGTCTAGTTATATAGTGAGATAATTAGTAAACAAAGAGAAATGTTTTTAGTTCAAGGGGGCTTCTTACAATGTTCACTACAAGAAACAAATTAGATTTATATGTTTTAGTTACTGCTCTTTTTGGTGCGAAAACATATTTAGTTTATCGATTCTTTTTTAATCTAAATTTGGAAAACACAATGCAAGAATTAATCTTATTTATTAATCCTTTTGTGAGTGCTTTTCTCGTATTTGGAATAACTGTATGGCTAAAAGAATCAAAACAACTAAAGTACATTCGCTATGTAAGTTTGCTCGGGACACTTATTTTGTATTTTAATCTATTATTCTACCGTAATTTTGGTGACTTTTTGACATTGCCAGTCCTATTTCAAGGAAGTAATGCAGGTGATCTAGGCTCAAGTACATTTGCCTCACTACGAGTCCAAGATATCTTCATCTTCATTGATTTAGTTATCATTTGGCGATTGACTAAGAAAGATCGAACAGATTTAGCAGTTAACCTTGTCAGCAAGCAAAAGAAATTGGTTTTAAGTCTGTCAATATTATTATTATTAGGCAACTATATTTTAGCTGAGATTGAACGCCCACAACTACTACAGCGAGGTTTTGATCGAGAGTATTTAGTGAAAAATATTGGTTTGTTCAATTTTCATATTTATGATCTTGTCCAGCAATCTCACTCGCAAGTTCAACGTGTTTTTGCAGATGGTAATGAGTTATTTGAGATCGTCAACTATGTTGATCAAAACGCAACAGATCAAGAAAAAACGAATTACTATGGTATAGCAGAAGGTAAAAATGTGATCTTTATTGCGCTCGAATCCGTCCAGTCTTTTGTGATTAATAATACGGTTTATGGAGAAGAAATCACGCCATTCTTAAACCAACTCATTGATGATAGTTTTTACTTTGAAAATTTCTATCACCAAACAGAGCAAGGTAAGACGTCAGATTCAGAGTTTATTATTGAAAATTCATTATATCCTTTACCAAGTGGTGCTGCTTACTTTACTCATAGTAGTAATACACTTCATTCAACACCACAAATTTTAGCGAATGAAGGCTACACATCTGCTGTCTTCCATGCAAACACAGGAAGCTTTTGGAATCGGAATACGATGTATGCTAATATTGGTATCGATCACTTTTATGATATTAATGCATATGAAGTTAATGAAATAAATAGTGTTGGTTGGGGATTAAAAGATAAAGAATTTTTTGAGCAATCAATGAAATATTTAACAACTTTGCCTGAACCGTATTACACCCGTTTTATTACGTTAACGAATCATCACCCATTTGAATTAGATGAAGAAGATGCAACCATTTCACAATACGATTCGAATTCTCGAACGTTAAATCGCTATTTCCAAACTGTTCGTTATTTAGATGAATCGATCGAGGAATTTTTTGAACTCCTAAAAGAAGCTGGTATTTATGAGGATTCAATTATTGTTTTAATGGGTGATCATTACGGGATAAGTGATTTTCATAATCGTGCAATGGCGACTTATTTAGATAAAGATGAAATTACCCCTTTTGATCACATTCAATTACAACGTGTCCCATTGTTTATTCATATTCCAGGACATGAGGGTGAAGTCATTTCTGATATAGCTGGCCAAATTGATATTAAACCGACATTATTATATTTATTAGGTGTCGATGATTCTAAAGATATTGGTTTTGGTACGAGTTTATTTGCGCCTAATCGAAAAGATTATATTGCTTTAAGGGATGGAAGTTTCATCTCAAATGAGCTTATTTTTACAAAAGATATTTATTATGATCGAGAAACTGGCGAAGAATTATTAAATTTAAATGAAGAAGATGAGTTAGATGTCACTGAAGTGAATCCATATGCTCATTTAAATGAACAAATTGAGCTAGAATTATCTTATTCAGATCGGATAATTTACGGTGATCTATTCCGCTTCTATAACTTTACAAATTAATGTTAAAAGCTCCTTACCATTGTAGTAAGGGGCTTTAATTTTACTGGAGGTATATTTAATGCAATTTTATCAATTAAGTCTAGGTCAACTCGGAACAAACTGTTATATCGTTGCTAATAAAAAGCAAGCTTTGATTTTTGATCCTGGTGCAGAAGCGGATCGAGTCATTAATTATTTAACTGAACAAGATTTAAGCCCGATCGCAATACTACTTACACATGGTCACTTTGATCATATTGCTGCTGTCGATCAAATCCGAGACCATTACCAGATACCAGTCTCGATTCATTCCGCTGAAAAAGAATGGTTGATGTCACCTCAGCTAAATAGTTCAAGTTATTTTCCATTAGGAGAAGTCGTTATTAAACCAGCAGATAATCACATTGAACTTGGAAGCAGTTGGTTTGATGGGTTCGACTTTAATGTGATTCATACTCCTGGGCACTCACCAGGTGGAGTGACATTTATTTTTGAAAATGAAGCAACAATTATTTCGGGAGATTGTTTGTTTAAAGGTGGTATCGGTAGAACAGATTTAGTTGGTGGGAATCAGTCAGAGCTGATTGATTCGATTTTAAAGCTTTATCAATTTCCCGATCATTTCAAAGTCTTGTCAGGACATGGACCAATCACGACGATAGGCGAAGAAAAAGCCGACAACCCATTTGTACGCGGATGACAAAGAGAGTTGCAATTATCGCAACTCTCTCTCAATTATTTTGGGACAGTTCTAATTGATATGTTTTTATTTTTTGATATGGAGCTTCTCTAGTTGCTGTTATCGTCATCTTATAAAAAGCTTCATTATCAAGTTTAAAGCTAACTTTAGCACGCCCATTCGGATAAACATACGTGTATGTTTCAGAGTGATCAATCTGATCCCAGTCATTGATAATTGTTTGATATGTTTGTTGGTGGATCATATTTAATTGCAACTGTTCAATTTCTAATCTTGAAATTTTCTGTTCATTTTCTAATTGAGTAATGATTGCAATTGTAAAAAGCAAGATGATTGTAGACAAATAAAATAGATAAACAAACGTCGTACCAGTTTGATCATTGACTAAATAACGTAATAACTTTTTCATATTTTTGCTCCGATTTCATCTCCAATTTGATCAAGAGATATTGATCATTATATTCAATTGCTAACTGTTTAACGTCTCGAAGTAGAACCTCATGGCCAGTACGGTTCACTTGCCGTCGAATGGTATCATTATATTTTGACAAAACAATTTGCTCATTTGTTGACGTCGTTAGAATAATTCGATATTGATCTTTCTCACTAAGCTGATTACTTTGAATTTCATCTGTTGCGGCATGAAAAAACTGTTGAACTGAAAACCGTTCAGTTTGGGGTTGATGATGAATATTACTTGTAATTATCGGCGTTATTAGTAAGATCATCGCTAAAATTACTAGCGAAAGAAGTAATTCAACAATTGTAAAGCCTCTCTCAGTTTGGAGGTTTAAAATAAACAAATACTTGCTCGAATTGATCTTTGACATTTTTCCAATCTCCTTGTCCGACAATTAAATCATTTTCTTGATAAAATATCATTTTCAAAGCAATTGTATCAACTTCAGTTATTTCCGAGACTGGTAATTGATCTAGATCAATCATTTGAATTTCGTTGTAGAGATAATGATATACATCGACACGATTTGCAATTATTTTTTGTTCTAATTTTAATTGATTAATAATTGGTAAACAAATAGTAACCATCATTGTAGTTAGTGCTAAACAAATAAGCATTTCAATTAATAGAAACCCTTCTTCATTTATTTTGAACATAATAGGATCTTCCTTTACCAAATGGGAAATAAATAAAATACATTTCATTACTTGTTTCGATTCTGATTGTTCCCGGTCGACGTAATTGTCCGGTATGGGAAAAAGAGATTGGATTTCCTAATGTGGGTAGGGAGAGTTGCCAGTCACTAGGTATTTCTCTTCGTTTTAATGCTGGAACAATAGGGCTCGAACGAATTTCGTATTTATTTTGTTCTGGAGTAAATTGAATGACATAGTTATTTGATGTTGCCATCGATTGTTTTTGCAAATAAAGTAAATCTAATTCAAACTGTTGATACCACAGATCAAAACTTAGTTGACTCGGTTGTTTGTCGTAGTTGTAGAGACTAAAAAACCAAATCACTTGAATCATAGCTAAAATAATTAAAACTTCAACTAGGGTGAAGCCAGTTTGATTAGTTTTCATTGTCAATAAAGTCAATATGATCTGGATCACCGTCAACATAAATAAGGATTCTCTGTCCATTTGCAATTTCATCTGTTGAAAGATAACCTTCTTCAACGAGTTGTTTAATCGAACTCGGTTTCCGGCCTTTTTCAATGTAATATACTTGCGTTTGATTCTCGGCCATTTTAATCAATGTTTCTTCACTATTTTTATTAATATTCTCATTTTGATCAGCTAAATTGGGTACGACTAAAATTAATAACAAGGTAATTACTGCCAAGACAATCAACATTTCAATCAGTGTGAATCCATTTTCTTCTTTAATCATAATTTCAGCTCCTATATTGTTTGAATGAGTTGTAACATTGGTAATAGAATCGATAAGTAAATTAGAACGACACTAATACCAATAATAATTAAGACGGTTGGTTGAATCACTTTAATTATTTTTAGGATAAATGACTGGGCTTGTTCAAGTAACAGTGTAGAATAAGTTTCTAAATCACGTTTCATGATCAGATGATTTGTTTGATTATCAAAAATAAAGATTAGCTGATCGTCAAAGTAGTTTCGATTTCTAATTGCTTGCGTTAAGCGGACGCCTTGATTGAGATCAGCTAAGAGTTGTGTACAATAATAACTCAGTAAAGTATCATGATTGTGGTTAATAATTAGTGTTAAACAATTTTTAAATGATAAATCTGTTTTAAGTAATGAGCTTAAATGGATTGCAAAGGTTAAGCTACAATACTTTTTAGCTAGTTTTGCAGTTAATGGAATGAAATTGATAACGGCAACTTTATGTTGGATCGTGATTTTATGTTTCATAACTGTTAGGACAATACCAGTGATAACGCAGACGATCATCGACATGTATAGGATAGAAAAAAAGATACTAACAGTTCGCATCGAGATAAACAACATCAGTGAAGGTTGTGACTGTGTTGAATAGAGTTGAAGGAAAGCGGGGTAGACGTAGAGATCGATGAAAAATAGCACAACCAAAAAACTGACGAGCAGAACGATTGGATATCGAATCGCTTGTTTAAATTTATCAAACAATTGAAGTTGTTGTTTAACAAATAAAACGCTCCGTTGAATTGCTGCAATTAAATTACCATGTTGTAAAGCAAAATAAATGAATGAAACAATTTGCTGATCGAATTGTAGCTCTTGCAAAATTTGGTCAAACTTTCGGCCATTTTTAAGCTCGTTGATTAATTGGTCGATTGTGTGGCTCCAATTGCGGTGCCATTTCAATATTTGGAGTGCATCGAGAATCGAATAATCTTGTTCAAGTAATTGTGCGAGTTTTTCTAAGAATAGTGTTTGTTCATTGATCGAGAGTCTTGATTTGTTCTTCTTCAAGGATCTTGCTAGATGTGTAACCATGTGTGACTGCCTTTCTTTTTAATTGATTAAAAGTTAAATAATCTAATACTGTTTTGTCAAAAGTGTGTAAATAACGGGTGATTAAAGTGTTATCTAATAATTCTAAAATTGCACGACGACTTTCAATCACTTGATCTTTAAAAAGTGGAATCAATTCAAGTGAGGCAATCGCCAGTAGATTTTGTTCAATATCAATAGGTTTAATGCCCATTTCAATTAAACGATGAATCGTCCCTAGTCCATTTTTCGCATGAAGTGTAGTTAAAACTAGATGACCAGTATATGCAGCATGAAAGACAAATTTCGCTGTCTGCTGATCACGGATTTCACCTACCATTAGAATATCTGGGTCATGTCTCAGAGCAGACTTTAAACCTGCTTGATAAGTAATACCGCTTTTTTCATTGACTTGGACTTGATGGATATTAACTAATTCTTTTTCAATTGGATCTTCTAGTGTAATAATTTGATAAGCCTGATCAGATAATAAATCTTCTAACAATGCATAAAGTAATGTAGTTTTTCCCGAGCCAGTCGGACCGGTTAGTAAAACAACTCCATTTCTTTTAATGATTGATTGTTTGAGTAGATGTACTTGATCTGGAAAGAGGAGTAGCTCCATTAATTTCAATGAAGTTTGTTTGGGAAGAATCCTAATTGCAAGGCTTTCACTTTGTTTCGTTGGAAGTGTAGATAAACGGAGATCATATTTAGTCGATTCGAGCTGGATGCTAATCGAACCATCTTGAGGTTTTCTAACTTCTCCAATATCCATTCCTGCTGAAAACTTCAAGTAATTAAGCATTGATTGATAATGATTTGTCGACAGCTTTCTCTGTAGATAGCGTAAACCATGAATTCTGAAATAAACACTTGTTTGAACATTATTTGGATAAAAATGCAGGTCTGTTGCTTGTTTTGATACCGCCTCTAGCAGTAATTTTTCTAAATAGGTTGTAACTGAAAAGATAACGTTCACCTCACTCTCACCTGTAATATATCTTGACTAATTGTTTATTTCAAGTATGGGTAAAATATTGAAAAACAAAAACAGGTGATCTTTTCATGGGAAAAATCAAATTTGTGATGAAATTTATCAAATACTCGCTATAATAAGAGCAAGAAAAAATATTTTTAATTAGGGGGAATATTAATGAAAAGTATCTTTTTAGTAGGTTTTATGGGTAGTGGAAAGTCAACGATCGGCAAACAATTAGCTAAAAAACTCAAGTTAAATTATCTTGATACAGACGATCTAATTGAACAAACAGCTAATAAAAAAATTAAGACTATATTTGCTGAAGATGGAGAGAACGTATTTAGAGATTTAGAACATCAGGTTTTGACAAGTACCTCTGACCTAGGTTATGTCATCTCAACAGGAGGTGGCATTGTTGAAAGACAAGAAAACCGCGCATGGTTATCGACAAAACAAGTCGTTTACTTAAAGACAAGTTGGGAAACGATCAATGAAAGGTTACAAGCAGATCAAGATCGACCGATTTGGCAAGATCAATCACGAGATAAACAGCTCCTACTAACAAAAAGAGATTCTCTGTATCGGGATATTGCTAAGATCACGATTGAGACTGATAATCAAGGAGTAGATCAAATCGTTGACCAAATTTATTCAATTTTTGAATAAGTATTGATCGATCGGTAAAGCTAAGACAAAAAGGAGTTTTTAGTCATGGCTGATCAGACTTTCATTGAATTTATCATTGATCTCACATTAGATCATTATCAGAAACCGAAGGCTGAGCGAGAAAAATTGAAAGAGGAGAGAAAACAGCTTGTTTACTCCCCATATTCGCATAAGTGGTTTGGTCTGTTTCCGAGCACGATCAGGCAGTTGAGAGCTCATAATCAAAAAAAACAAGTCAAAACTAATCCTGCTTCAGATAAAAAAGACCACCGTTAATTAGCTCAATTTTAATTTTAGGCTGATAAATCGATTCTAAATTCGATTTTTCCTGTTGATAGAGCGCATCATCCATACTTGGATTATGGGCTTTAAAGTAATCTAATAACTCAATTTCTTCAGTCAGGCTTTGAAATGATTCCTTTGCCCATTGATGCTCTTTTGCTTTCAATTGGTCAATCAAGTAGGAGTCAATTCGCTTAAAGCCATTGATCGGTTTGATCAGAGGGGTCATCGGATAACAAAGATCCGGTACGGTCATGCTCCATTCTTTCTTTTGTAATCTAAAAAACGCTTGATCAATGATTGTGCCATTAATTAAATGAATCCCATATGAATGAAGGTGGTCAGATTGATTTTTTCCCAAATAAGTTATTTTAATCGTGACGATTAACCACGGATATAGTGGTGTTTGCTTTGTTGTTTTTGTTTGTTGATATAGTTTAGTGAATCGTCCTTTCACGAGACTGTCGTCAGCAATTTTTTTGAATCGATCTGTCGTAAAGTAAATATAATCGATTTCTTTTGTAGCTTTTGAGTGATTCGTTGTTAATTTTAACTGGAGCGGCTGTCCTTCTTGATTCAGTTTTCTGACATAATGCCAGTAAAAAGGGCGATTCATTAATCTTTCGTCCATCTCTTCAGTTAACTGAATCGTGAGCGTATCTTGATCTGCCTCGACATTACACTGATTTGCTTCAAAATAGTCAATTAAAAACTTATGAAGATTCTCGATTGTCATTGTTATCATCCTCTAGTTGATGCTCGTGAATTACTTCAGCCAAATTGTTTAATTTAATCTTAATCTCTCCAATACTTTGTGATTGATCAATAATTTGATTTATTTCTGTATCAATTGATTGGAGGTTTAAATCGGCTAAGATTTGATCAAGTTCACCGACAACTCGTTCAAATAAGTTGATTTTGTTATATAGTAAATTAAGCACATGATCTTCAATTGAATCTTCAATTGAAAAATTATAAATTTTAACATCATTTGTTTGACCGAAGCGGTGGATTCGACCAATTCGTTGCTCAATACGCATTGGATTCCATGGTAAGTCATAATTAATCAAGTGATGACAGAATTGCAAATTAATTCCCTCACCAGCAGCTTCAGTTGCAATCATAACTTGTGCATGATCTTTAAATAATTGTTTCATCCAATCTTTTTTTCCTCGTTTAAAACCACCACGAAAGAGAACGGAACTGATTCCATGTTCATTTAAAAGCCATTGCAAGTAAACTTGTGTCGCTCGATACTCAGTAAAAACGATACATTTGTCATCAATTGATTGGATCAGCTCGATCAATTTTATTGCCTTTGCATGATGTGGTAACTGCTTTAACTGTTCTATTAGTCGAGGAACATCTTTAGCATCAGATTTATTTAAGGTTAGATAAAGAGCTTCTCTTGATGAACAAAACTCCCGTAAGTGTAGAATTTTTGTTGCATTATGATTAAAAATTGGTGCTTGTTCAAGTTCTTGATAAAAATCTTTTTCAGGTTTTGTAAATTGAATGAATACATTTTCAACTTTACGTGCTTTCGTATTTAAGATTGTGTCTTGTCTTAAATTTCGAATCATCACTTTTTTGATCACTTTCTTTAATTCTTGATCAAGAGTTTTAGAACCCTGGGTATATGTTTTTGTAAATGTGTCTTGGTCACCAAGTAGTCCAGGTTTGAGTAGACTGACTAAATTAAATAGATCATCTAACTTATTTTGGATCGGCGTAGCGGTTAGTAGTAAACAATATTTTTTAGAAATTGCTCGGACAAATTGATAGTTTTTTGTTTGTTTATTTTTTAACTTATGAGCTTCATCAATTAGCAACAAATCATACTGTTGTTCCAAAATTATGCTTCTGTGCGGTTCTCTTTTCGCTAGGTCAATTGATGTAATTTGTATGTTATCTAGTGTCCAGTCTGGATTTTTCTTTGCGATTGTCGTTTTAATAAAAAATTTTTCGTATAACTCGCTAGCCCATTGATTGACTAGGGAAGCGGGAACAATAATTAGCACTTTCTTAATCAGACGTCGTGTTAAATATTCTTTTAAAATTAAACCTGCTTCAATTGTTTTACCTAAACCAACTTCATCAGCAAGGATTGCGCGCCCATTCATATCGTTAATCACCTTTTTAGCTGTTTGAATTTGATGTGGGAGAAACTGAACATTTTTTAGCTGATTAAGCGCGGTCAATTGTTTTGAATCAGGAATTAATAACGTTTCTGCAACTTGATAAGCACGTTTAAATGAATCCCAATTAGCTAATTGTTGGTTTTCCTCTAGTTGAGTTAAAAGTTGTTCGATAAATGTTTGGTCACGTATTAGTTCAATATGCATAAGCTAACCTACCTTTTAAGCAAACTAGTTTTAGTATATCCAAATCCATGATTTCAATGTAAGGTGGTTGATATTGAAACTTGATTTTAATCAAACAAAAAAAGGAGCTCATTTTGAGTTCCTTTCAAGCTAACAGCTAGTTACTATTGTTAGTAATTCGGTTTTTTTACTTTTTTAATTTTACCATTCCACTGTTTAAAACCAGTTTTTAAATGTGAAAGGTCTTGATAGCCTTGTTTATGAAGAATCGTGGCAGCCCGTCTTGATCGTGAGCCAGATTGGCAGTAAAGATAGACAGGTAAGTCTTTCCTTAATTCTTTTGTTCGTTGTTTTAATTGTGTAACAGGAATATTTCTAGCTCCTAAAATATAACCAGCATCATATTCATTTTTTTCACGCACATCAATTAATTGTGCTTTTCGATAACCTTTTTTAAATTCTTCTTCTGACAAGCTTTTTAATACGCGGCTCGTTTTAAAGTAACGATATCCTAAATAACCAAAATAAATGATTAGAATTGAGAGGATAATGACCCAATCCCAAGCAATAGCTAAAATAAACGGCATAATACTTTCCCCTTTTTTATAAACTAGTCTTATTATACGATAAATTAAGCATTTTTCAAAACAAAAATGGTTGAACGACATTCAGTAACCAATAAATAACTTGTCTAAATTGGGAATCTATTGTATTCTTTAATTGATAATTGAATTGATGATTGTCATTAATCAATTAGAAATTGGAGGAAGTAGATGCCAACACCAAGTATGGAAGATTATATTGAACAAATTTACTTGTTAATTGATACAAAGGGATATGCACGGGTATCAGATATAGCTGAAGGACTTGATGTTCACCCTTCATCTGTGACGAAAATGGTACAAAAATTAGATAAAGACGGCTATTTAAATTATGAAAAATACCGTGGTCTCATCCTAACTAAACGGGGTGAGAAGGTTGGTGAGCGTCTTGTTTACCGTCATGATCTTCTGGAGCAATTTTTAGAAATCATCGGTGTCGACGAGGATAAGATTTATGAAGATGTTGAGGGGATTGAACATCATTTAAGCTGGAATGCGATTGATCGAATTGGTAATTTAGTTCAGTATTTTAAACTGAATCCAGAACGTCGAAGCGAATTGATTGAAATGTCAGAGCAAATAGAGGAATAAGTGTTAAAAAGGGTTATTGCTTTAGTGCAGTAACCTTTTTTATTCGTTATTCTGGAGTTGGTGGTACGGAAGCAGTGCTTTAAATCATGCTTCATGCATAAATTTTATTATCAATTAATTAAAGGAGCATGAAGATGAAAATTGATGCTGTTTTTTCAGGTGGTGGAGTGAAAGCATTTGCTTTTCTTGGTGCCCTAGAAGCATTAGAGGATAAAAATTATCAAATTGTTCGTGCTGCTGGGAGTTCGGCAGGAGCGATTGTTGCCGGCTTACTTGCGGCAGGTTATAAAGTAAATGAATTGAATCAAATTATGCTAAGTAAGGATTTAAAAGAGTTGTTGGACAGTACTAAACTTGAGAAGTATTTGCCTTTTTTGAAATGGTTGTCGCTTTACCGTAGTTTTGGTCTATATAAAGGACATTTATTTGAAAAATGGATTGAAGAGCTCCTTGCAGATAAAGGTGTCTACACTTTTGCTGATTTAGAGAGGGATCAGTTAAAATTAACCGTTGCTGATTTATCAATCGGACGGTTAGTTGTTCTCCCAGATGATTTACATCAGGTTTATGGATTATCTTCAGAACGTTTTTCTGTTGCCAAAGCGATTCGAATGAGTGCAGGATTACCGTACTTTTTTAGACCGATAAAACTATATGACCAGGAAGCAAAAAAACATTTGATGGTCGATGGTGCTTTGTTAAGTAGCTTGCCATTATGGTTATTTAAGAGTCCAGATCAAAAGGCTATTCGACCGGTGATTGGTTTTCAATTACAATCAAAAGAAAAGTATTTTACTAATTTCAACATAAACAATGGCTTACAATTTAGTAAAACATTGATTGGTACGATGAGGCATGCCCAGGATTTGCGTTATATTTCTAAACACGAGCAACCTAACATTGTATTTTTAGATACTGATCATGTGAGTGTCGCTGATTTTTCGTTATCAAGACAGGTAAGAGAAGAACTGATCGAAACTGGGAAAGAAAAAACCACTCAATTTTTAATCGGGCCATTTTAATGAACAATTTTAATTGAATTTGCTGATCTTTAAAAATACCCCGATTGGAAAGTTTAAACCATTCGGGGTATCTAATGATATTTTTTACTTATAGAGACATCGGATCGTTTTTTGCTGTTTTTTTCCCATCGATTACACGCAAATGAGGTGGATTAGCTTTTCTTTTTTTAGGAATAGAGGTTACTTTTTTATATTGAGAGTTATTTAGTAGGTGCTCGCTTTTTTGGCGCTGTCGTTTTTGAGATTGTTTAGCGGCTCTTCGGTATTTTCTTAGTTCATCATTTTTGGTCCTTCGTCGATAGCGGACAAAGAAAACAATCAGAATACAAGTCAATATTATACTAGAAAATAAAAGTAAACCTTTAATGAATTGGTTTGGACTGGTAATTAGTGTACTGACTAATCCAAGCGTAGCAAGAAGAGTAATGACAATCATGAACGGTGTAAACGTTTTTTTATTTATCATCTGATAACCTCTTTTCGATTAAATTTTAATCATATTATAAATTAAGTTATATTGATATATTTTGACATATTATTAAATCTTAGTTCATTAATGATTTAATTTTAGTATCGACAGATTTTTATTATTTATACAGGATTCGACAATTAATGAATAGCTTCATCTATCTTGGTAAATCTATGATAGAGGTGATGATCATGCAACAATTAAAGGGAAAAAAAGAATCGATTAAAGATTTAAAACGAAGAGTTGCAATCACAGGTATATTTGCTGGGTTAATTTGGTCAACAGTCTGGGCGGTTTCTAGTTATTTTAATTTTACTGAATTGTCACCAAGTTCATTTATGCTAGAAGTTTGGTTCGATGCAAAGTGGATCCATCGCTGGTATGGTGAAATGTTATCAATATTATTGATAAGTATAGTATCAATCTTAGTTGCGTATGTGTATTATTGGTTGTTTCGAAAATTAACAGGGATCTTACCTGGATTAGTTTATGGAGTTGTTATTTGGTTACTTCTTATCTTAATAAGTTCTAGCTTATTTGTCCATATCCCTAACCTAAATGAACTAAAGATTAACACAATTGTCACAATGTTAGCAGTTTTTATTCTTTATGGTGTCTTTATCGGTTATACGATCTCATATGACTTTATAGATCAACCAACAAAAAAAGTAACTTAGACTAGTAAAAATTTAGTCAAACTGTCGAGTAATATGGTACACTAAAAGATATGGAGATAGGAATCAAATGAAGGGTGGAACGGATCAATGACGAAATTGACAAAATTAAGACAAGCTTTAAGTGATCAAGATTTGGATGGTTTGATTATTACAAATTCATATAATCGTCGCTACATAACAGGTTTTACAGGTACAGCAGGATTAGCGCTTATTACGAAAGATGAACAGATTTTTCTAACAGATTTTCGCTATACTGAACAAGCCGCAGAACAAGCGATTGGCTTTGAGATTATTCAACATAAACAATCAATCATTAAAGAATTAGCAGAACAAATTAAAAAACGTTCTTTAAAAAATGTTGGATTTGAGCAAGATGATTTATCATATGCGATGTATCAGCAATATGGTGAGGCAATTACAGCTAAGTTAATTCCAACAGCTCAAATTGTCGAAAAAATTCGGATGATTAAAACAGAAGATGAGCTTCAAATTATGTACAAAGCCGCAGAAATTGCTGACTTAGCTTATGATTATATATTAAAAACAGTTGAGCCAGGAATGACTGAGATCGAAGTCTCAAATATGCTTGAATTTGAAATGAGAAAACATGGGGCAACTGAATCGAGCTTTGATACGATTGTAGCATCAGGCTATCGCTCTGCATTACCGCACGGTGTGGCATCAAATAAAAAAATTCAAACTGGTGAGTTAGTTACATTAGATTTTGGTGCGTTGTATAATGGCTATTGCTCAGATATTACTCGAACATTTGCTGTCGGTGAAATTTCTGATCAATTACAAGAAATATATGCTACAGTTCTCCAAGCTCACTTAAATGGTTTAGCTGGTATCAAAGCTGGAATGACGGGCAAAGAGGCAGACGCGTTAGCAAGAGATCATATTAAAGCAAAAGGCTATGGCGAGTACTTTGGTCATGACACAGGACACGGCTTAGGGTTAGAAGTTCATGAAGAGCCAAGATTATCACCAATGGGTAATATCGTTCTGCAAGAAAATATGGTCGTAACGGTTGAACCAGGGATTTATATTCCGAATGTTGGTGGTTGCCGAATTGAAGATGATATTATTATTACGACAGATGGTAATAAGAGCTTGAACAAAGCACCAAAAGAGCTTATTATTTTATAAGCAAATGATCTATATAAAAAGGTTTTGGGGAGGATTTTTATGATTTCAGTAAACGATTTTAAAACAGGCGTCACAATTGAGTTTGACAATGATATTTGGCAAGTGATTGAATTTCAGCATGTCAAACCTGGTAAGGGAGCAGCCTTTGTTCGTTCAAAATTAAAAAGCTTGAGAAATGGCTACATTCAAGATAAAACATTCCGTGCAGGAGAAAAAGTTTCGCGTGCACATATCGAGAGACAAGATATGCAATATCTATATGAAGCTGGTGATATGTATACATTTATGAACATGGAAACATATGAGCAAATTGAGATTGCAAAATCCCAAATTGAGCATGAGGCTAAATTCTTAATTGAAAATATGGAAGTAAACGTGATTTCATTCCAAGGTGAAATTCTTGGAGTCACGCTCCCAATTAACATTGAGTTAACGGTTGTTGAAGCAGATCCTGGTGTTAAAGGTAATACTGTCAGTGGAGGATCGAAATCAGCAGTCCTCGAAACAGGCTTATTGATCCAAGTACCAATGTTTATCAATGAAGGCGATAAAGTTGTTATTAATACGACAGAAGGCAAATACGTCTCGCGTGTAAATTAATTTAAATAGACTGAGTAGAAGATTCGATTCTACTCAGTCTATTTTTTTGGGTTTAGATTGATTAACTAGATTGTCATAATCAAACTAGTGGTTCATATATTAGAACTAGCAAAGATTAAAGTTAAGTGAGGGTTGATTTTATGGGAAAAAATATTGTTAGCTTGTTTCCAGAAAAATTCCGTCAAGTAATTACGGATTCAATAAAAAACGATCGAGACAAACTAGAAGAAATTAGAGTCAGAATCAATCGACCCCTTGAACTCGTTCTAAATGGTGAATTTATTACTTTTGATGATTTGCATGTTAATGAAGTGGATGGACAGTTTATTTTAAATCAATTAAGTGGGTTTTCACGATACAAGTTGAAGAAGAATTAAAACAAGGATACATTACCGTTACTGGGGGACATCGAGTTGGGTTTGTTGGACGATCTGTTTTAGAAAAAGGATCGATCAAACAGATTCAGTCGATTTCATCCTTTAACATTCGAATTGCTTCTGAAAAAATTGATGTGGCTCAACCAATGATTCGTTCAATCGTTAATCGTGATAGCTATCACAATACATTAATTATTGGACCTCCGCAATCAGGAAAAACAACTCTGCTTCGAGATCTTTGCCGATTAATTGGGACAGGCTGGGGAACGATGACAGCAAAGAAAGTTGGAGTAGTTGATGAACGCTCAGAGATAGCAGGATCGAAAAATGGCATTCCTCATTATCAAGTTGGCAAACGAACAGATGTATTAGACGGCTGCCCCAAAAGTGAAGGGATGATGCTTATGATTCGTTCGATGTCGCCAGACGTAATTGTTGTTGATGAAATTGGTTCTCATCAAGATATTGAAGCAATTCAAGAGACGATTCGATCTGGTGTCCGTTTGATTTGTACGTTACACAGTGACAGTTATCAATCTGTTCTACGAAGCAAACAATTGTCACCATTGATTGAGAATAACTATTTTAACCGTTTTGTGATTTTAGATCGAAATAAAAAAATAACGATTTTAAATCATCAAGGTCGACCAGCATGGCAAAATGGGGGGGAACAAGTGAATTGGATTGGAGCAATTCTTTTAATTATCGCCAGCTCAGCAATCGGATTTGAAAAAGCAGCAAGATTAAAAAAAAGACCAGTCCATCTTTTACAATTAAAGGCTGCTTTAAAAATTTTGGAGGCTGAGATCGTTTATAGCCAAGATTTGCTTGCAGATGTATGTTTGAGAATCTCAACGCAAATTAAAGCACCAATCAATCATTTTTTTCAACAAGTTGGTGAAAAAATGGTTGGTCATGATGAATTGTTTGATTTATGGAATAGTGAAGTCGACCATTTAATGAATGATTCTGCATTAGAAGCTGACGAATTGACGATTATAAAACAATTTGGACAAACACTTGGTCACTTTGATTTAATTAATCAACAAAAACAAATTGAACTTACAATCATTCACCTTGACCGCATTTTGATTGATGCTCAAAATAAATATACCGTTTTTAGTAAAGTTTATCGCGGAATTGGTGTTTTATCAGGTATTTTAATCGCACTTATATTGATTTAGAGAGGAGCAAAAATGATGAATCAAGATGCTTCTATCATTTTTCAAATAGCAGGTATCGGAATTGTCGTAGCTATGATTCATACAATATTGAAACAGATGGGAAAAGAGGAATATGCTCAATTTATTACACTTGTTGGATTCATCATCGTCTTGATGATGGTAATTGACCGTATTGCCACCCTTTTTCAACAAATTAGAGCAATTTTCTTATTGCAAGGATAAAGCAATGTCACTTGTTCAAATCATTTTAATAGGTGTCGTTGCATCGATGCTGATTACGTTAATTAGATCGTATCAACCAACTTTTGCCCTAATTTTACTCATTGTCACCTCTCTATTTTTGTTTTATTTTATCTTGATTCCACTAGGAGAAATCATTGATTTGATTCGTACCCTGTTTAATCGCTTTCGTTTGGACACAATTTATTTGGAAACAGTCTTTCAAGTGATCGGCATTGCTTATTTAACAGAACTAGGTTCACAGTTAACAAATGATGCGGGACTAAATTCAATCGCTAGTAAAATTGAATTGGTTGGTAAAATATCAATCCTGTTTGTTTCTATACCAGTTTTAACAGCGATCATTGAAACAATCATTCATTTAATCCCAGATTGATCTGCTTGGTCGGGAGGCTACTATGACTAACGTATTAAAAGTAACACTATTGTAACCGTCAAGTAAAATGACACAGTTTTCGCTATTTAATTTGACACATTTTCATTGCTGAAAATCGTACTTCGATGTTTCATTCTATAGCTATCTCCATTAAGATGAATAATCTCAACACGATGC
>DUPD01000110.1 GCA_012838505.1 Bacilli bacterium
ATGGCAGCATTTATCTCCGTAATCTCCTTCTGGATATCTTCTTCACTAAGGTACCATCCTAAGAGAACACTGTGCTCACCCCAGAATGAAATACCATCCACACCATTTAGAATATATTTAGGTCCTTTACCATTGAAGAGAATCTGTGATGATTTAACTGCCTGACACATAACAACATTTTTCTTATCGAATGAAGGGATAGATATTTTTCCATTAGGTGCATAGACAGCTGATTTATGTTCTTCATACTTTATTTCGTTCGACTGTTCGTTAAATAAATAATCTAATGATACATTTAATTCTTTAGAAATTCGAATTAGTTTCTCTGTCTCAGGATAGCCTTCATTAGACTCCCATTTTGAAACAGCTTGTCTTGATACGCACAGCTTTTCAGACAATTCCTCCTGCGTCATTTTTCTTTCTTTTCTAATCAGTCTTAAATTCTCTCCGAATGCCATTACAGATTACCTCTTTCTACTTTTGATAAAATAATATTACTAATTCTATTCAAACAACTCTACCAACCCACATTTGCATTTGCGCTACTTAGCGTTGCATTTTATGTTTTTAATCGCATTTGGGCTTAGTTTTTCTACTCTTTGCATTATACTCATTCCTTCCAAAGATAAAATAGCACCGACTATATTTTGTTTAATTATATCATTATAAAGAAATACAGCCTAAGTCTCATTTTACTCATACTTATTTTGTCAATACAATAAAAATATAACATTATCATTAACAAGTGTCAGTACATAGCTAGTACCTATTTTTCTATTCCGAAACGAACTCTGTAAAGATTATAATTATCTATCCGTTCTTTAGCGTAATCCTTAGTTCCTTGGATATATCTAAAACATAGGCTTATAGAATTCTGACAATACTACCACACACTTCAATATTAGGATGTATGGCAACATGCCAAATCATCCCGCCAAGTCCTCCACCTTTTATTTAAAAACTACTGTATTATAGTTAGATTTTCTTTGTGGTATAAGGAGAAGTTCTGCAACTAAAAATAAGGAAAGGTATTGTGGAAGTTGACTTACCGAAGAGTCTGCTTACATACGTATGTGTATAATGTTTCTCGATAGTATTTAAATCAAAACACTGGACAAAAAAAGAGAAGACACTCTAATATAAATGTAAGTTTCGCGACTAACATTTGAAAAGAGGTCTTCTCATGGAGAAAATTATATCAGATATTTATCAAATAATAAAGCAAACAGACAATCTAATTGACTTAGAAGAGGACATCAAGACCTATATGCATCAATTGTTTTCTGGACTTATAGGTGATGTATTTACTCGAATTGATCGAGGCATGAAGGAAAAGAAACGCAGTGAGGGCTGGACTGTCGTGCATTCAGATGATAAAACAGTCAATTTTACATTTGGTGCGGTTACATTCAGTCATACCTCGATGAAGGATAAAAGAGGCACCAGCCACCATCCGTTTGATGAATGGTTAGGCCTAGATAAGTATCAACGTTACAGTCCCTTAGTGGAAGTGAAAGTAGCTGAAATGGCTACAGAAATGGATTATCGTGAAACAGCTCGTGTATTGAATGAATGGACTGCAGTGGAAATGAGTCACGGTACAGTTGGTAATATTGTGAAACGTGTGGGCTCTGCACAAGCAGCAGCGGATCAACAAATGGTCGAAGAGTTAGATATAGCTGATCATTTACCAGTAGGTAAAAAAGTTGATTATCTATTCGCGGAAGCTGACGGTGTCTTCGTAAAAAGCACACAAAAGGGTAAAGGGATAGAAGTCTCACAAGCCATTATTTATGAAGGCTGGAATCTCAATGGTAAGCGTGTCTCCTTAAAGGAGCCAACCGTGATTATGACGCCAAAACCAATCTCAATATTTTGGGATGAAGTCCAAGCCATTACAGCTCATAAATACTCATTGGAACAGACTAAAATTGCCACAAACAGCGACGGTGGCAAAGGATACACTGCAGATAAATTTCAAACAGTATTCTCACAATCTGAAAATAAAGTATTAAATCAACTCGATACCTATCACATTACACAAGCAATCACCCGTACATTTGGCGCCCAATCATCGGAGCTAAAAGACAAGGTGCGTCAGGCCATAAAATGTCATGACCGGGGTCAATTTAAGCTATGGGTGGACACGTATGAAAGTACCCTAGCCGAAAGTGATGAAAAGAAAATTGACCAGCTAAAGAAATTCAAAAATTATATTCAGAATAATTGGACTCGTATTTTTGATTGGCGACAAAAAGTAGAAAAGATACCGGATGGCGCTAGATCATTAGGAGCTATGGAGTCCAATCAACGTCGTATCTCTTTCAGGATGAAAAGACGTGGCATGTGTTGGAGTCAATCAGGGAGCTTAGGGATGGTGAAAGTCATTCAAGGACGAACAAATAGAACCCTCCGAGATGCTTATTTAAATCGCTATAAACTGAGTGATCGAAAGAAACGAGAAATCAAACAGAGTATTCGTATGAGTCATTTTCTAGCGCAGCCAACACGACCATCCATTGGAGTAAAGCAGGGATCAGTAAGCTTATATGTGGCACATTCAACAGCTGTAGGTAACCTTTTAAAAAGTATGAGATAAAAATGACCGTTTAGGATATGTGAGGTTATTGGTTTTTAATAACGTCACATATCCTAAACGGCGAGCAAGCGAAGCGC
>DUPD01000039.1 GCA_012838505.1 Bacilli bacterium
CTGAAGACACGAAGACTCCAGCGGGAATCGGATGAGCCGAAGATCCACTTTTGTAGCGATTTTTGCTACAAAAGTTAGCTGAGGCCATCCCCGCGGAACGCGAAGTGTCTTCAGATGACGACCTCTCATATGAATAATTAAGGATAAAATAAACTCTTCTATTTAAAATATAACTAAGCTATGTTAAAATAATTTCTTGAATCTGATTGCAACGTAGAAACAAACAATTTATAGAGATTGAAGGGAAAAGTCATGATTTATTTTGATAATAGCGCTACAACTGAACCGAACAGTGATGTGTTAGAGACGTTTCTTGAAGTATCGCGAAGATATTATGGAAATGCTTCTTCAGCTCATAAACTAGGATTAGAGGCAGAACATTTATTAAGAAAGTCATATCAGCACATTAGTCAATTACTCGCAGTAAAACCGACCGAAATTATTTTTACTTCTGGTGGGACTGAGGGCAATAACTTAGCGATTAAAGGGATTGCACTTGCCTATCAAAATCGTGGCAAACACTTAATGACAACAACAATTGAACACCCTTCTGTAATAAATACTTTTCAAGCCTTAGAAGAGCTCGGTTTTGAAGTCACTTATTTGCCAGTTGATCAGTCAGGAGTAGTCTCAATTGATGCGGTTAAGCAAGCGTTGCGTGAAGACACTATTCTTGTTAGTGTAATGCATGTCAATAATGAACTAGGAACGATTCAACCAATTGAAGCAATTGGTCAACTGTTGAAAAATAGAAAGTATACCTTTTTTCATGTCGATAATGTCCAAGGATTTGGTAAAATAGGATTGGATTTAAAACAGTCAGCCATTGATTTAGCAACGATTTCTGGTCATAAGATTCACGGTCTGAAAGGGACAGGTCTTGTTTATCAAAGGGAGGGTGTTCGTCTATTTCCGTTATTACATGGTGGTGGACAGCAAGATAATCGCCATTCTGGAACAGAAAATTTAGCTGGAATTGTTTCTTTAAGTAAAGCGATCCGATTGATCTTAGAGCAAAATTCAGCTCGTTCGAAACACCTTCAGCTACTCAATCGTCGGATGAGGGATGAGTTAACACAGATTGATGAAGTAATCATTAATACACCGGAAAATCAGGCGCCACATATTATTAATTTTTCAATCCCTGGACTCAAACCAGAAATTGTCTTACATGCTTTAGAAGAACGGAATATTTATGTTTCGACTCAATCTGCTTGTTCATCAAAAAAAGCAAGTGAAAGTTCTGTTTTGCGTGCGATTCATTTGCCGCCAAACCAACGAAATTCTGCGATTAGAATTAGTTTTTCTTATCACAATACAATTGATGAGATTGACGTTTTTATTCGCGAGCTGCAACGAATTATTAAAGAATTAAAACAAGATATGAGGTAAAAGATAATGCTATATGATCATATTATTTTAAAATATGGGGAAATTTCATTAAAAAAGAAAAACCGTAAAGATTTTATTAAGCAATTACGCCGAAATGTAAAACGGCAATTAAGTCAATTTTCAAATCTAGAAGTCGAAAGCTCAAGAGAATGGATGATGATTAAATTAAACGGCGAAGATCCGAATCAAATCATCCCTATTTGTCAACGGATCTTCGGGATTCAGAATATGAGTGTTGCAGTTAAAGTAGATAATGATTTAGACTCGATTAAGCAAGCTGCCTTGTTCGCATTACAAGAAGCTGACAATGTAAAAACATTCAAAGTATCTGTTAGAAGAGCAAATAAAGAATTTCCATATAATTCTCCAGAAATGAATCAAATCATTGGCGGTCATCTATTGTCAAACACAGATAATGTGACGGTTGATGTTCATAATCCTGATTTGAATGTCAACATTAATATCCGCGATAATTTTTCATATATTACATCAAAACGTTATCCTGGCGTTGGTGGTTTGCCTGTCGGCTCATCTGGTTCGACTTTGTTGCAATTATCGGGCGGAATTGATAGTCCAGTTGCTGGATATCTTGCAATGAGTCGTGGATTAAGAATTGAAGCCATTCACTTTCATTCCCCACCTTATACGAGTGATGGTGCTAAACAAAAAGTGATTGATTTGACACAGAAACTTGCTGAGCATGGGCATGACATTAAGATACACGTGATTCCGTTTACCGCGATGCAACAAAAAATTCATCGTGAAATTCCATTTGGTTATTCGATGACAGTGATGCGGAGAATGATGTTAAGAATTAGCGAAATTGTCGCCTTAAATCGAGGCATATTATCGATTACAAACGGTGAGAGTTTAGGTCAAGTCGCAAGTCAAACATTGGAGAGTATGCATGCGATTAATTCAGTGACGAACTTTCCGATCCTACGTCCATTAATCACAATGGATAAGCAAGAGATTATTAAAATTGCTCAAGAAGTTGACACGTATCCAATTTCAATTCGACCATTTGATGATTGTTGTACAGTTTTTGTGCCAAGTTCACCAAAAACAAAGCCTCGAAAAGATAAGGTTGAATACTATGAGAGTCAACTTGATTTAACAAAAGAGCTTGAGGAACTACTTGCTAATATTGAAGTGATTCATGTTTCAGCTAAAAGTAAAGCCAACGATCCATTAAATGAATTGTTCTAAGAGCGGTAATCTCAGCCTGAGTATGTAACAACTACCAACTAAATTTCTGTATGAAACCTCCGAATCTGCACATTCTAGAATTGTATTAAGGAGGAGGTGAATACAGAAATGGCAAACAACAGTAATAGTAATCAACTTGTCGTACCAGGTGTAAGTCAAGCACTTGATCAAATGAAGTATGAAATTGCTCAAGAATTTGGCGTTAATCTTGGTCCTGATACAACTTCACGTGCTAATGGTTCTGTTGGTGGTGAAATTACAAAACGTCTTGTACAAATGGCTGAACAGCAATTAAGTGGACAATCAAATTAATTTAAATCAATCATAAAACACGGGGGCTGTCCAGAAAGTCAGTAAAAACTGATTTTCGGTGACAGCCCTTTTTATAATTATTTTTTAAAAAACTATTCAAAAAAATCGCCTTTTCTTGTAAAATGGAGTTACCACACTACCAGTTAAGA
>DUPD01000040.1 GCA_012838505.1 Bacilli bacterium
GTAAGAAAATTAAAATCGCAGCCGGCAACCAAATCCACCAACGATACTCTAATGTCTGCGGATTTCTCGCATAACTGAGTAATGTTCCTAAACTCGGTGTTGACTCAGGGAAACCAAATCCTAAAAACGATAGCCCTGACTCTAATCCAATATTAGCTGCTAAGTTCAATGTCATTGAAACAATAATAATTGAACTTAAGTTTGGTAAAACTTGACCAAACATGATCTTCCATTGTGGTGTACCGAGCGTTTTAGATGCTTGCGCATAATCTAGCTCGCGTTCTTGCAGTGCCTTTGAACGAATTAAACGGGCAATCCCCATCCATAAAAAGGCGGTCATTATCAAGGAAAATGCAAGTGTACTATAGTTTGGAACAATCGACACAAAAACAATAACAATCATCAAAAATGGTAAAATTTGAAAGAAGTCTAAAATACGCATCATGACGTTATCAACATGTCCGCCAAAATAACCTGCAATTAAACCAAAGGTGATTCCAATGACACCTGTTAAGAATGTAACGACAAAACCAATCCATAACGAGTTTCTCGTCCCGATAATCAATTGACCAAACACATCACGTCCACCATAATCGGTTCCGAGCCAAAACTCAGCACTAGGTGGTTCGTGAATCGAAAATAAATCCACTCGAACGATCTCATTTAAATCCAACACTAAGGAAACTGTAAAAACAAGTACAGTAATACCAACAAAGAAAATTAATGAAAATAAAGCCAGTTTATCTCGAACAATTTCTCGCCACAGTATCGTCAAGCCACTCTGATTTCGATGGGCTTTCTTCTGTTTTCTAATATCTAAATTCATTGCTTCCACTTTTGTTTCTTCCACTAAACTCACTCCTTTCCCGATTACTTAATTCGAATTCTTGGGTCAACTAGACTTAGGATAATATCCGATAGGAGAGCACCTAAGATTGATGCGATACCAAAGAGTAAAACGACCGAGATGACCACACTTGAGTCACGTCCAGTAATAGCTTCCATAAAGAGAAGTCCCATGCCTGGATAACTATAAATCGTTTCAATAAAGACGGTACCACCAATTAACCCAGTAATTTCAAAGCCGAAGAAGGCGGCAATCGGTAATAATGAGTTTCTCAGCACGTGACGGTTATAGACGCGAGACTCAGAAGCCCCTTTTGCGCGTGCAGTTAAAATAAAGTCTTTTTGCTTCGTATCAATGATCTCATTTCGTAAATATTGAACGGTACTCACTGTTGTAATTAACGCCATCGAGAGCGACGGTAACATTAAGTGATGGGCACGACTTAAGAAGTATTCCCAAGTGCCCGGTGTTAAACTGGCTTGCACACTTGAACCCGTTGGGAACCAGCCAAACTTAAAGCCGAAGATCCATAACATCACAAGCGCAAAGATAAATAATGGCGTCGCAAATCCGACATACGTATAACCAGTGATCATTTGATCACGAAGTGTGTCATTATAACGGCCACTTGTAATCCCTAATGGAATCGCGATCAGATAGGTAAACACAAGTGTTGTTAATGATAACCAAACCGTATTATTCAGACGTTGACCGATTAATTCAGTCACATCCATTTTAAACCGGAACGATTGACCTAAATCACCTTTAAGTGCATTTGAAATCCAGTCAATATATTGAATGTGCCAAGGATCATTGAGTCCAAGTCGTTCCCTTTGTTCAGCAATTGTTGCTGGGTCAAGGCTCGGATCAATCAAACCCGTTAACGCATCCCCTGGCATTAATTTAGCCATAATAAAAACTAAAACACTCAGTAAGATAATTTGTGGCAACGTAGTAATTAAACGTCTAACGATAAATTTCCACATCGGACAATCACCCTCTTCCTGGCAAAGCGACGAGATGAGTGTCTGTATGTTGACGCAACGGATAAGCTAAGCCTTTTTCATCGAAATATTGATCATAATCTTGATCATATTCTTTTTGAACGGCTTCTCTAAATTCCTTCTGCTTTGCTCGATTATTTGGATTAATATCAGGAATGGCTGCAACAAGGCGCTTCGTATAAATATGTTGTGGGTTTGAGAAGATATCTTCTGTGTTCCCCTCTTCAACATAACGCCCTTTGTACATAATCCCAATTCGGTCACTCATATGTTTCACAATCCCTAAGTCATGACTGATAAAGAGATAGGTTAAATTTAATTCATTTTGAATGTCTTTCATAAAGTTGAGTACCTGTGCTTGAACAGACACATCAAGTGCAGATACCGGCTCATCAGCAATAATCAACTTCGGTTTAAGCGCAATTGCTCGCGCAATTCCGATTCGTTGACGCTGACCACCCGAGAATTGGTGTGGATACTTATAAATACTTTCTTCAGAAAGTCCAACTTTCTCTAGTAAGCCTGCAACCTCTAAAAGCTCTTCTCGCTTCGTCATCTTTTCATAGTTTCTCAATGGTTCCGCAACAATATCAAGCACCCGTTTTTTCGGGTTTAATGATGAGTACGGATCTTGGAAAATCATTTGAATGTCTTTTCTGAAATCTAACTTTTTATTAGCCTTATCATTCAGATCATTGCCTTGGAATAGAACTTGACCTGATGTAATGTTGTTCAAACCAATGATCGCTCGACCTGTTGTTGTTTTCCCAGAACCAGATTCACCAACGAGACCATAAGTCTTCCCTGCTTCAATCTGGAATGAAACCCCATCAACCGCTCGAACAGCATCAATTTTTCGATTCAGAATTCCACCTCGAATTGGAAAATGAACGTTTAAATCCTTTACTTCAAGAAAGGTCATTTTTGTTCAACCTCCTCTTCTGGAAAATGAAAATCTTGATAACACGTGCAACGAACAAAATGTCCTGGCTCAATTTCATGAAGCTCTGGATTGTCCTCATGCACTGAATCATCGATCCAAGGAATCCGGTCTTTAAAGCGACATCCTGTCCGTGGCAAGTTCGCCAATGACGGGACAATCCCTTGAATCACATGTAATTTTTCTTGTTTAGATGAGTCGGTTGAGTTTGGTACTGAGTTCAATAATGAACGTGTATATGGATGTTTCGGTTGTTCAAATAATGTTTGAACATCAGCGATCTCAACAATCTCTCCCGCATACATCACAGCAACACGATCAGCCATCTCAGCAACAACACCTAAGTCATGTGTAATTAAAATAATTCCAGCATCCATCTTTTCTTTTAGCTCTCGAATCAGATCTAATATTTGTGCTTGGATCGTCACATCTAAAGCAGTTGTCGGCTCATCAGCAA
>DUPD01000107.1 GCA_012838505.1 Bacilli bacterium
CACTAGCGTTGCATTAACTTTTTCACTTAAAGTCAAGTGAAATGATTAGTGTCAATATTATGAAAAATGGTAATTTCCACTACAAATTCTCATAAAAAAACCTTATAATTAGGGGTATGGTAGTCCTGTCCAAATCCCAAATTATAAGGAGTTCACATGGACAATCATACCATAAAAACTGTATTCAAGGAATACATTCATCCATTAGATATAAAAATAATTCAAAAAATGATTGATGTGGAAGCGATAGACAAGTATGTTAAAAAGTTATATACCCTTTCATATATTCGCTTATTTCTTTACGCACAACTTAAAAAGTTAGAAAATCTTGCGGTCATCAGCCAATCTGTTTCACGCAAAAAAACGGTGCAACGACTAGTAGGGATGGACAGTATCAGTAAGTCGCAACTCTCGCGTAAGAATAGACAAATTCCACATGAAATAACGGAAGCTATTCTTCGTCATCTTATTCAAAAAATTCAGTATACACTAGGAGCTGTGAAAGCAGGAAAGGCATTGGATAAGCTTCATTTAATTGATTCATCCACCATTTCCATGTGTCTGAACGGCTATGAATGGGCTGATTTTCGAGATACGAAAGCTGGAATCAAATTGCACACGTCGATTAGGTTATGTGATGATACTGTCTCGTTAGACCAAATGATCTTAACGCCAGCTCGACCAGCGGATGAAACACGACTAGATGAATTAATCGTTTACACGAAAGATGTGCTTCATGTATTCGATCGCGGGTACTTCAACTTTGTGAAATTTGATACCTATTCGAAAAAAGGAATCAGATTTGCGACACGCATCAAAAGCAATACAGTTGTAAACATCATAGAAGAATTACCAGTAGATGCATCTTCCCACATTACGCGGCATGCGATTGTGACATTAGGGAAAATGAAGAACCAATTACAGTTAGTAGAGACAATGGACAGTAACGGAAACAAAATTCGTATTGTGTGTAATGATGCCAAGCGCAGTGCACTAGAAATTAGTGATATCTACCGAAACCGTTGGAAAATTGAGTTGTTTTTCAAATGGGTCAAGCAACATTTAGTCATTAAAAAATTTTATGGCAAGAGCGAAAATGCAGTTTACAATCAAGTCTACCTTGCCATGATTACTTTTTGTCTGATCATCTTAATGAAACAAAAAGTAGGTTTCAAAGGCACCTTGTTGGAAATGTTGCGTTGGGTAAGGGATTGTTACAATCAATCCATGACAACATTTGTCTTGGAAGTACGTAAAGAACCAGAACGCAAATCCAGTGGACGACGAAGGTGGGACAGTGACCGGATTTTTGCAGAGACCTTAGCACAATATGAGACAGGAGATATTTTGCACTTAGATAATCTTACGTACGATCCGTTGGTTTAAAATTGTATAATATTTAAAAAATGGATGAAGGACTACCTTTCATGCCCATTGTCTTTTTTCTTAGTGCGAAGCTGACTAATAACTGAATATTTTGTTAATTAATATTTTGATGAAAAATTAACACTTGACTTTATCAATCACTTTTTATGCAACGCTAGTGA
>DUPD01000041.1 GCA_012838505.1 Bacilli bacterium
GTCATCTGAAGACACTTCGCGTTCCGCGGGGATGGCCTCAGCTAACTTTTGTAGCAAAAATCGCTACAAAAGTGGATCTTCGGCTCATCCGATTCCCGCTGGAGTCTTCGTGTCTTCAGATGACTATGCATTATTTTGTTCACTTTTTAAGTGAGTGCGTACATATAAACGAAAAGCATTTAGTTAGGCATTACCACTTACTTTGTGATAAACCATGGATAATTCAGGTTTAAATCAGTTTATCAAATATTAAATATAATGTTGTCGATGAGTCTGGCTTTTTTGAATTGAACTGCTAGAGCGATAATGACTTGATGATCTGCTGCACGAATCGGCTCTAAGTTCGGAAAACTTAACAGCTCAACATAGTCCACTTTACCAGAAGTACGCTCGTTTAAAAAGCGACTAATCTCTTCTTCTATCTTATCAGCTGAGCGCTCACCGTCAATCATTACTTGTTTACCATGAACGAGGGCTTGGTATAAAGCTGGAGCCTCTTTTCGTTCTGAGTCTGATAAATTAACATTCCGACTACTTTTAGCTAAGCCATCATCTTCTCTCACTGTCGGAATCATTCGAAGTTTAATTGGAAAATTTAGATCAGTAATTAATAAGTCAACTATCGCAATTTGTTGGGCATCCTTGTTCCCAAAATAAGCGAAATCCGGCTGCACAAGATGAAATAATTTTGTTAAAACTGTTAGCACACCAGAAAAGTGACCTGGACGGCTTCTGTCACACAAAACACCAATTCGTTGAGTCACTGTCATCGAGATCCCAATTGACTCTGGATACATTTCATTAACTTCAGGAATAAAAACATAGTCAACACCATGTTTGCGTGCCAATTGTAGATCATTTGCTTCATTACGTGGATATTGATCAAAATCCTCATTTTCTCCAAATTGAAGCGGATTAACAAAAATACTTAAGATAACTTGATCTGTTTCTGCTCTAGCAGCTTCAACTAACGCCAAATGGCCTTCGTGTAAAAAACCCATCGTTGGCACAAAACCAATTGTTTGCTGATCATTTTTAATCGTTGATATAACTTGTTTAAGTTCTGTAATTGAACGAATAATTTCCATTTTATTCACCTAGCTTTGTTTCAGGATTAAGTGCATAAGTATGTTCATCTGCCGGGAATATCTCTTGCTTAACTTCGTCAATATAGCTTTTCACTGCATCAACTGTAGTTTGATTCAAATTGGCGTATGTTTTAACAAACCTTGGTAATCGGTCAACCCCGTATAACAATAAATCATGATAGACTAACACTTGTCCATCACAGTCAACACCAGCTCCAATTCCTATCGTTGGAATCGTTAGTTGTTTGGTAATAACTGAAGCTAATTCACTCGGGATTCCTTCTAAAACACAACTCATTGCCCCAGCTTGCTCTACTGCGCGTGCTTCTTTAATCAATCGCTCTGCATTTGCTTGATCATTTCCTTGAACTTTAAAACCACCAAGCACATTTACCGACTGTGGTGTTAAGCCGATATGAGCAACAACTGGTATGCCAGCTTCTGTTAATTTCTCAATCACAGTGATGATTGTTTTTGATCCACCCTCGATTTTTAAAGCTTGTGCACCAGTTTCTTGAAACACACGCTTCGCATTTGTTAACGTCTCTTCTAGAGAAATGTGATAAGACATAAATGGTAGATCAACAACAATAAAAGTATCTTTAGCGCCCCTGCGAACGGCTTTACCATGATGAATCATGTCATCAAGCGTTACATTTACAGTGGAATCATAACCTAAGACTACCATTCCCAATGAATCACCAACTAAAATCATATCAATATTGGCGTCTTCACTTAATTTTGCGGAAGGATAATCATAGGCGGTCACCATCGTTATCTTATCGTTACTTTCCTTCATTTTTATAAAATCAAGCTTTGTTTTCATGATTAAAACCTCCATTAGAACCAGTTAATATCAGCTGAATAAAGTTTTTCTCTTTTTTGTTGATCATCCTCAACTATTAAACAGCCATCGTCACTCAAGTCAACAAATATTCCTGTTTTTTCAACACCATTAACTTTAAAGCACAATTGTTCACCTAGTCGGTATGCTGATTCAAGCCATTTTTGTTTAATTGGAGCAAATCCTTCTGTTAAATAAATCTGATACAATGATTCGAAATGACTTAAGAACAATTGAATCAATTCAGTTTTTGAAAAGGTTTGATTTGTTTCAATTTTCAGAGATGTTGCTTGATAGGTTTGCATTTCAGTCAACTGAAAATTAATTTGGTTAACATTTAATCCAATCCCTATGACGGCATAGTGAATATGGTCGTGCTCTGCTTGTGCCTGTGTTAAAATTCCAGCTACTTTTTTCTTACTGATTAATAGATCATTTGGCCACTTTATCTTTGGCTTTAATTCCGTGATAGCTTCAATCACTTTTACTAGAACAGTTGCCGTTAATAGCGTAAGTTGAGGTGCTTGAGCAGGGACTAAATTAGGCCTTATTACAAAACTTAACCAAATTCCATCATCATTATTCGAATACCACTCACGCATTCGCCTTCCTTTTCCTGCAGTTTGTTTATCACTAATGATCACTAATCCTTGTTCACAGCCCTCTTGAGCACGCTTTAAAGCGAGTGTCTGAGTCGAGTCAATCATCTGATAATGTTCAATTTGCTTACCAAGCCATTCTGTAGGCAACCCCCAATAAATCGTGTTTTCACTCACTTTATCTGGTTGATGGATTAAACGATAACCTTTGTTCGGTATTGATTCAAATCGATAACCATCTTCTTCAAGTTGCTTTATCTGTTTCCAAACTGCAGTTCGCGAAACGTTTAGTTGTTCTGATAACCATTGACCAGAAACAAATGTATTTGAGTGCCTCGATAGTAAAGCAATTAATTTTTCTCGGGTGGATGACACGATAAAATCCACTCCTTTATTTTTTCAAAATCATTTTCTAGTTCTCCAGCAATAATCTTTTGTTCAATCAATTCTAAATAACTTCTAATCCAATTGCCTCTTGCTTTATTTGGATATAACAACTGTAAATCATGACCGTTAATTTTGATATCACGGCGATTTTTGATTGGTAGTTGGCTTCTGATTTCATTAATCTTTTTAAGATCAATTACTTGACCTAAGACTCGATTAACCATTGAAATAAATCGTTGATCATACACTTCAGGTAATTGATATATAAGTGATCGAGTTAAGTTTTCCTGCTGGAAAAGTTTAACGAGATGAACGAGTAATTCACCGGTATATTTAACCTTATTCGATAATTTATAAGCTTTACACCATTGATGAATCGCTATTTTTTCATTACTCATAAGTGTTAAGTATGAAAAGAGATCAATCAATTCAACAATCGGTTGTTGAATTTGGCTGACGTGATCAATTAAAGACGGATTCGATTTAAAGATTGGTAAGTGACCAAATAAATTAGCTTCATAGAAATAATTAAGGGCTGATTTAACTGCATCCCCTTGAAACAGTTTTTCAATCTCAATCGCAACTCTTTCTATCGATAATTTTTCAATTAATACAGCATGATTTTTAATTTCATGCCATGTCACCGGATCCAGCTTAAATTGTAATTGACTCACAAATCGAATTGCACGTAACATTCTTAGCGGATCTTCAGTAAAACGTTGAACTGGATCACCGACTGCACGAATCATTTTATTCTCCAGATCTTCTTGTCCGTGAAAAGGATCAACAAATTGGCCATCTTCAGTCATTGCAATTGCGTTAATTGTAAAATCGCGTCTTGATAAATCAGCAGTAATTGAGTCAACAAAACTGACCTGATCAGGTCGTCGAAAGTCTGAATAGCCTTTTTCTGCTCTAAAAGTCGTTACTTCATAGGACTCTTTTTGATAACGAACGATGACTGTGCCATGCTCAATTCCAACCGGTATCACTTGTTCAAAAATCTTTTGTATCTGTTGGGGTGTTGCGGAACTTGCAATGTCAATATCATTGACATCTTTAGCTAATAAGTAATCGCGTACGGCTCCTCCAACAATATAAGCTTTAAAACCTGCTTTTTTAATCGTTTCAATCATTTCAAAAGCAGGCTTAAAAATATCTATAGACATTCTTAATCTTCATTCTCACGGACTAGATTTCGCCAATCGAAATAGCCAGCCTGTAAAGCTCGAATCATCACTTCTGCACCAGCCAGATTTGTGACAAGTGGAATTTGATAAACGTCGCATAGTCGCATCAATGCACTGATGTCCGGTTCATGTGGTTGAGCCGTCAGTGGATCTCTGAAAAAGATCACTAAGTCCATTTTATTTTCAGCTATTTTCGCACCAATTTGTTGATCGCCACCAAGAGGTCCCGATTCAAAGCGAAAAACCTTCAGGCCCGTAGCTTCCTCAATTTTCTTCCCCGTTGTTCCTGTAGCAAATAAATCATGTTTTTCCAAAATGTATTGATAGGATGTTGCAAATTGAATCATCGCTTCTTTCTTTTCGTCATGTGCAATTAATGAAATTTTCATACGGATTAATCTCCCTTTACTTGTATAGTTTTATTATATCCTTCTTAGTCTAACATTAAATGCTCTAAACCATAAATTAATTCTGATAAATCAACGACTTGCTCAACTGCAAAACGGATACCTGACATAAATGATTCACGATGAAAAGAGTCATGTTTGATCGTTAAATTTTCACCTGGTCCTGCAAAAGTCACTTCTTGGTGAGCAACTAAGCCCGGTAAACGGACACTATGAATTTTCATCCCATCAAAGTCAGCACCTCTTGCGCCTTTTATTAATTCTTCTTCATCTGGATGACCTTGTTGTTTTGCTTGACGTGTTTCTTGAATTAATTCTGCTGTTTTAATTGCAGTACCTGATGGCGCGTCCACCTTTTGATCATGGTGTTTTTCTATAATTTCAACATCAGGGAAAAATTTCGCTGCCATTCTTGAAAATTGCATCATTAAAACAGCGCCCATTGCGAAGTTGGGTGCGATGATACCGCCGACTTGCTTTTCTTTGGCAAGTTCCGTTAGCTCTTCAAGTTGTTCAGTTGTAAAGCCTGTTGTTCCAACGACCGGCCGCACTCCATTCAGTAGCGCTGCTTTTGTATGTTGATAGCCAACCTTCGGACTTGTGAGGTCGATTAGCACGTCGGCATCAACCGCCTCTAAACATTGGTTAATGTCATTATAAAAAATAGCATCTAACTTAGGCAACCCTTCGATTTCACTAACTTTTTTACCAGTATGTTTTAGATCAACACAGCCAACTAAATTTAGATATTCTTCCTTTTCAATCATCCGTAGTGCTTCGCTACCCATTTTGCCACTTGCACCTGCAACTACTATATTTATTTGGTTCATATTATTCACGCTCCAGTTCTTTTTTTGTCCAACGGTTTTTGTCTCGTGTTTCAATTTTAGTCATTGAATGTTCAAACGCCTCAGCTAAATCGATGTTCAATGAGTTTGCAAATGTAATCATCACAAACAATAAATCTCCTAGTTCATTATCAATTGAATTTTCCGCTTCAGTTGCTTTTTTTGGCTTTTCACCATAGTAGTGATTCACTTCCCGAGCAAGCTCGCCTACTTCTTCTGTAAATCTGGCAATCATTGCGAGTGGACTAAAATAACCCTCTTCAAATTGTGAGATGTATTGATCAACTCTTTTTTGAAGTTGCTTAATATCTGTTTCAATTGAACGTGCCATTGGCTATCCTCTCTTTTTCTTGAAAATTTTGATCAATTAAATAAATCCCATACCTATTATAACGATCATTTAAATTATTGTACAAAAAAAGACAAGGTCTGACAAACATCAGCCCCTGTCTTGTGATTTATTATCTTTTATCTGGTCACTTTCTTTTTGTGCTGTTACTTGATTTTTTCTCATTAGTTTAACTAAGACGTAGCTCAAGCAAGTGAATATAATTAGAAAGACGATCAATGCAACGTTGCGAAACTCGATACCATTAAAAGTTGAATTTAACGAGAGATTACTTTTCAACAGTAGAATAAGCAGTTGTTCAAGCATTTGAATGGCCTCCCATCCTTTTGCTATAGCTTATTCAAACAGGTTTAAAGTCGTGCTTTGCTCGTATTTAAATGTTACTTTTTCTTTAATTACTAATAAATAAGCCAAACCAAGTGAGACAACGCTGAGCCAAAATGTGAAATAGCCGATTTCATTCATATATTGGTCTAGTGCACCATAATGTGGCATCATCTCAAAAACATAATCAATAATGTCATTATGAATTGTCCATAATCCGGAAAAAACTAAATGTCTCAGTTTGAAGCGATAAAATGGTGCATAGAGAATTCCTTGCACAGCCATTGCTCCATGAGAGGCAATTAACATATATGCTTGTGGTGATAATGAACCGTTCATCATCAATGTAAGTAAGTTCATTACGACAGCCCAGATCCCGTATTTAAACAATGTTACCATTGCTAGTGCCTCAATATATGGAACCTGTCGCCCAAAGATGTAGAAAGCTAAAAAGATGGTAAAAAACAAACTTGCCGTAGGGCTGTCTGGAACGAACGGCAAGAAGATCGCTGGTGTTCGAGAAAGCTGTCCTTCATACCAAAAATAGCCGTAAATCGTCCCCACTAAATTAATTATAAATAACAAGATCAGGAATGATCGATTTCTTAAAATAGTATAAATCCAATTCATCATAAATGTCCTTTCAATCATGTTTAGCTAATTTTAGATTAATAGTCGTCTGTTCATGTCTCATTATCATACATTTTAATCAGGTCATAATCAACAATTATTAGCTTTCATATATTCTGAAAATTTAAATTTTATCGTGCTATTGGATGAATAATTTGGTATGATGAAATTAAATTTTAAATTTGAATCGTAACAGTCTAGAAAATTTAAATAGAATTTATCGTAAAGGAGCGTGAATGGAATAATGAATTCTGAACAACGGCAAAAAATGATTGAGGAAGAATTGAATGAACTTGTCAAAAATGATTTAATTAGTCAGCAAGTTTATCAACATGTGATGATGGCTTACAAAAAACATCATCAAATTTCAAAACAGTCAGTTGAGCAAAAAACACAACAACAAGTCATTCATTCAGAACCTGTCCAATCACAAGAAAAACCTCAAGCGACTAAAGTTGATGTCTTGAGAAAAGCAAAGCAAGCCCAACCTATGCCCAATCAAAAACCTATCAGTCCAATACAGAGTGTAAAACCTAAGCCAGTAAAAAAAGCTCGTAGTGGTGAAGAAGTCCGAGAGCGCAATATTACCTGGTTGCTTGTATTAGGAGTCTTATTCCTACTGATCAGTGGGCTTGTTGTTGCAACAAGTACATGGGATCAAATGGGAGCAGTCCTTAAAGTAGTGATTTTATTAAGCGTGGCGATATTTTTCTTAGGCTTAAGTGAACTTTCATCACGTCTACTTAAGATTAAAAAAACTGCTTTTGCTTTTCTTACACTAGGAAGTTTACTGCTTCCAATTGCAATAATTGGGATTGGTTATTTTGAGTTACTAGGTGATTACTTGTCGCTTACAGGGGAAGGTCGATATTGGTTAGGGTTAATTTGCACCCTTGTTCCGCTTCCTTTATACGCGCGTAATGCTTATCAGACGAAGGCAAAGTTATTTGTTTGGATTTTTTATATTTTTCTAACACTAACAACAAGTTTTTTACTGATCGCATTAAATACACCTGTCGATCTATTCTTTTTCCTGATCATGGTTTATAATTTGCTCCTTCTTTATATTCACCATACATCTAAGAAGGTTGCACAAACAAAGTTGAAAGTTTTTTTAACTGAGTTACCTGCCTATACCCAACTAAATTTGATCATTTCAACGCTATTCATGTTAATTTTATTTGATCATGGCATTTTCTATAGTTTTAATATCCTGCTCTCTGCTCTGATTTTTATGGCAATGGTTTTTGTCTATCGAGCAAAAGACTATCAATTTGTATTCATTGCACTATTTGCCTACAGTGTTTATCAACTGACAGAACATACATTTTTACAGGAAATTGATTTACTTATCTACCCAATTGTCGGGATCGCCTATCTCGCTTTTGCAAACTTAACAAATAAAGAAACCCGCTTAAGTAAAGTATTCTATTATGCTAGTGGGATTATGGCAGGCCTATCATTTATTTATCTAACGAACCAAATGGCAATCGATTTTGCAGATTCGCGATCATGGCTCGTACTTTTATCAATTATTTTAATTGCTGCCACATATATTTACTTAGCTAATCTGACAAACAAATTTGTTTTTCGCTTACTTGCACCATTTTTTATTGTGATGGTCGGGATTCAATTTTGGTTTACATTACTTAATCGTCTGTTTTCTGAAGGGTTTCACATTTATCTATTTATTTATGCGATCGGACTCTTCATTTTCATTGGTTTAAAAAATCGTTTCACATTTTTATCAAATATCGTCAAGAGTAGCTATTACACTTCTCTTGTAGTCATCATTTTAACGATGCTAATTGAGTTACTGCAATCCAATTTATTAAGAGTTGCATTTATGCTGATCACGGTGAGTATTTTAGCAATCTATCTCAGCCTCACACGATCAAATCAACTAGAGAAACATTATGCCGAGTGGATTCATCCAATTAGCTGTTTATTAGCAATCTACCTACTTTACAATAAAATTAGTGAAAGTAGTCAGTTTTATCAAGAACAACTTAGTTTGAGCTTTCACTTGGCAATGGCTGGATTAGTTTTACTTGGAATAAGCTTACTATGGAAAAAAATTAATCAACCACGCCTTGCTGAGACAGCATTTTATACAGGTCAAGCGAGTTATCTATTTGCACTCTATCAGTTAATTATTTTTCATTTTGGCGATCAAGTTATCGTTCGACCACTTATTTTACTCACTGGTATTGGGGTTACGTATTGGTTAGTCCGATATACGAAACGGAAACAGATTTGGTTAGTTGTTGCGTTAACAAGTTTAGGTTTCTACCTGTCATTAACAAGCACATTTTCAATTGAAACATTCTCTGGATTTGTTTGGTTTATGTTTGGCTTACCGGTTCTGTTTTTAATCATCGAACATTTTCTCGGTAAATATGAGCCTGACTTAAAACCTTATTATTTCTTCATCGGGCAATTTGTGCTTGCATTACTTGTATTAGCCATCTCTATTCGATACGTTGTTACGGTTTCTTTTCAGCTTTCAACCGAGGGATTATTTCATCCAGCAATCTGGTTAATACCATTAGCCATTTATTTGTATACAACAAAACGACAAATGAAAGAAGAATATCTTAAACTCTCATTCTATGCCAGTTTATCAACGGTTGTTGGATTGATCGTATCGATAATGAGTTACTATAACTTGATGCAAACATTCCCTTTATTTTACGATTGGATTGTGGCAATTATCGGACTCGTCCTGATCTGGTTTGCTATTCCAATTCAATGGAAAAGAAGACTAGAATGGTATATGATCCCATTGATGCATTTAGTTTTATTCGTGGGGATTAATTCGTCAAGAGCAAGTACCATCTCACAATTAGCAATATTATTAGGGTTAGTTTGTCTCGGTCTCTGTTTTCTTCAGATCCGAAAGTGGTCAATATTTGCAGTGATCCCATTGTTTTTTTCGTTGATTATTTGGCAAAATCAACTGGTTATAATTGATAAAACGACTTTGTGGCTCACTTATACTCTGATTTTTGTATGCTTAAATCTGACAGGAAGTTATTTGTATAAATACTTACTTAAAAGGGACCAACAAGCAAGACCAATACTTGATTGGTATTCAATCGTTTCAGTTATCTACCTTTTTAACAGTTCAAGCTTACCTGGAAATATTTGGTTAGAAACATTCACACTAATATTATTTTCAGTTTGGTTTTTCTGGCAGTCAAAACGTGTTCAAAAACCGATCAATGCAAAAATATTTTTGTCAATAGCAACACTTAGTCTGTTAGCACCATACAACCTATTGCTTGGTGAGTATATCGATCTGTTACCTGAGCTAATCCACGCTGAACTTAGAGCACTACCTGTGTTTGCGTTAATCATTGTCTTATTGAAAAAGGTTTGGTCAGGTTATCATTCGATCATTCAATATTTAGAAACGATTGCTTTAATCTTCCTTACCTTGTATTTAGTTGTTGATGCGCTTCAATCTGGGACGATTTGGGATGCACTGATCATTGGGGTGTTATCAATCATTGCACTATTAATTGGCATGCGCTATCAAATTAAAGATTACTTTTTAGTTGGGGTCGGGACATTGTTATTTAACTTGATTTATCAAACACGGCCATTTTGGGGCAATTTACCATGGTGGGCATATCTTCTGTTTGCAGGGTTGCTGTTCATTGCAATTGCAAGTTATAACGAATGGAAAAAGCAACAAGATAATGAAGGAAAACTTGAACAAAAACTAAAACAGATATTCGCTCAATTTAAAAAATGGAACTAAATAAAGGGGCTGTCCAATAACCCCTGAAAAAAAACCTGAAAATAAAACAGGCGGAGAAAAATTAAATTTTTCTTCCGTCTGTTTTTAGTTTTGTTATTAAAAGCTAAAGGTAGCCTACGAATATCAGCTACTTTTAGGATGTTGTGGGCTAACGCCACAA
>DUPD01000042.1 GCA_012838505.1 Bacilli bacterium
ATCGGAAAGTTAAAAGATGGATCGATTGCCACTTATCAAACGTTACCTTGGAATCATCGTGGATGGCATGCAGGTGGTGATGCGAATAATACGCATATTGGATTTGAAATCTGTGAAGATAATTTAACCGATAAAACTTACTTTAATAAAGTTTATAAAGAAGCGGTTGAACTTGCTGCTTATCTTTGTAAACAATACAAGTTAACCGAGAAAAATATTATCGGTCATTATGAAGGCTATCAAAAGAAAATTGCGAGTAACCATGGCGACCCACGTCATTGGTTTTCAAAACATGGTAAGTCAATGGATACGTTTAGGGCAGATGTGAAGAAGGAATTAGCGAAAGGTACGTCAACGTCTAAACCATCAACAAGCGGTAAGAAATTATATCGTGTGCAGATTGGTGCTTATAGTGTTAAAAAGAACGCAGATAAGCAACTAGAAAAAGCAAAGAAAGCTGGATTTAAAAATGCGTTTGTGAAGTATGAATAAATAAAAACAACCGAGGAGTAGTTAAACTCTTCGGTTGTAACTTAAATGACTATTTGTTCTTCCACAATCGCGCCCGATAGCTTAATAAAAAGTGTTTGTCAGATAAAATTACTATAAATATTTCGAGTGAAATTCGTCATTTTCTCATCATACATGGGGTATTTATAACCTAGTGAAGAAGCAACTTCCTTGGAGTAGGCTCTAAATAATTCACAACATAACTTAAAGGATTCCCAAGACTCTATATAACCGGATTGCGAATAGGTGTTAATCAGTTTTTCTAACTCGGCTTTAGGAAGATAATTATTAATAAATTTGTAGTTCTTCCCTATACTAAAATTAAATCCTTCTCTTATACCAACTTCCCATGACATCATTCGTAAAAGTTCAGGGCGAAGAATTTGATTGAAATGATCCAATGCAAAGAAAAGCTCTTTTCTAAGTAAGCCTTTTGCTACATAGGCTGATACATTCCAAAACTCATTACAGCAATCATCAAATTCTTGCTCAGATGGTTTTTTAATCCAATATTTTTTGTCACTTGGATCAATTTTTTTATTGATTCGATTATCTTTATCAATCAATATTTCCATTAAACCATCTGAATTAGATAAATAATCGTCAAGTTCATTTAGAGGTATTAAAGTTAAATCAATCTTAATGCCATCATTAAAATACATGATATAACTAAACCAATTCCCTAATTCTGATGGGTATAGCTCCATATCTTCTGGTTTTTGCATAAAAATCAAGTCACCAAATACTTCAAGCCAAAGATCATCTTTCTTATAAGATTCCATATTTGTTACAAAAAAAGAAATATCATAATCCTGGAAATCATCTTTGGGAATATTCGTATTTGTTCTGGACCCCTCAAGAATTGATAATCTGATGGTATCATCATTCATAACAATATTTTTAAAAAGGTTCATCATCTCATTTTCTTCACGCATATAAAGTCCCCCTTTTAAACGTTTTCCCTTTAGCTTAACCAATTATTTCAAACCCACATTATTCCGCAATAAGTTATTCCACAAAATGGCCCGTTTGTTGAATAATCTACTTTCATTATATCTAGAACTTCAATTACATATCAACTATTAATCGACATATTACAGAAATAAGGGTTCGAATTCCCACTTTTTTTCGCATATAGGTAGAAGACTATTTAGGAGGAAAACCATATGCGAATGACACAACTCTCATCTGAGCAACAAACACCAAATCATAAACCATCAAAACCAACTGAAGGACAACTTCAAAATGAACTTATTTTTCATCTCGCTGAAAAAATTCTCATGAAGCTACGTGAAAAAGAACTCATTTCCCATGAAGAACTCAATCAAATAAGCAAATTAAATCGTCAAAAATTCAATCCCTTATTAGGCCCTTTAATGTGCGATAAACCTTGATATAACAGCGGTCCAACGCTAATATGTCACATGCAAGAAAAGGGGGTGAGTGGATGAGAAAGATAACAACACTTGATGTGGCAACATCTTCAGCAGTAAAACCAAAACAAAAGGTCGCTGCCTATATACGAGTGTCAACGTCAAACGAGGAACAGCTGATTAGCTTAGAGGCTCAAAGACGACACTACAAAACTTTAATCGAAAATAACGATGACTGGAAGCTTGTCGATATTTACAGTGATGAAGGTATTACAGGTACGAAAAAGGATAGGCGACCGGAATTGCTTCGCCTAATATCCGACTGTGAAAAAGGAAAGATTGACTTCATTTTAACGAAATCAATTAGTCGATTTGCGAGAAACACAATTGACTGCTTAGAGTTAGTCAGAAAATTGATTGATTTAGGTGTACACATTTATTTTGAAAAAGAAAATATCAATACAAATTCGATGGAAAGTGAACTTATGCTTTCAATCTTAAGTAGTCTAGCAGAAAATGAATCAGTGTCACTTTCCGAAAATAGTAAATGGTCGATTAGACAAAGATTTAAACAAGGGACTTACAAGTTATCGTACCCGCCATACGGTTACGATTATATCGATGAAATGGTGGTTGTAAATGAAGAACAAGCACAGGTCGTCAATCGAATATTCAATAGTGTACTTGAAGGAGTGGGAACTGAACGCATTGCTAGGCAGCTAAACGAAGAAAGAATTCCAACAAAACGAAATGGTAATTGGACAGGCACTACGATACGTGGAATTGTAAAGAACGAAAAATACA
>DUPD01000043.1 GCA_012838505.1 Bacilli bacterium
AGCTGATATTCGTAGGCTACCTTTAGCTTTTAATAACAAAACTAAAAACAGACGGAAGAAAAATTTAATTTTTCTCCGTCTGTTTTATTTTCAGGGTTTTTTTCAGGGGTTATTGGACAGCCCCTTTCTTTGATTTAAGAATGAATTCGTGCTCATTCGGTCATAATTTAACTATGAACTAGAAGTTGATGTTAATGGGGTTAAACAAATTGTGAGATAGGAGAGGTGACATGTTCTGGATTATAATTATAGTATTTATATTTCTCTGCCTAATTATCAGTAGTTTGTTTTTGCCCCTGACTTGTCAATTGAGTCTGAAAGTTGGTGATCAAATTGATGTTGAGCTCTCCGTTAAACTGGTTAATTTTTCAGTTTACAGAAAAACAGATCAGATTTCTTATGATTCATTCATTGAAGATCATCTTGAACAAATGCTAACTAAAAAATCACTCGAAAAACCAAATTGGTTAAAAACGATCAAACTAGTTAAGTTTAATTGGTCTACGAAAATCGGCTTAGAACACGCAGATGAAACTGCTTTATCTGTTAGCAGTCTTTTGATCATTAAAGGGATGATAACTAAAGTAATTTTTCAGCTATTAAATCAGCCGAAAGTATTTGACTATCTCGTTCAGCCAAATTTTGAGCAGCTTATGTTTCAGTCTGATTGTCAATGCATATTTTCATTAAAATTATGGCAAGCTATTTATATGAAATTTAAACGCAAATAAAAAAAGGAGATCGAAAATTATGCAACAGCATCCAATTGAAGGCCTAATGTCTGAAACAATGGAACAACTTAAACATTTAATTGATGTTAAGACAATTATCGGTGAACCGATTCAAACTGCTGATGGTAGCACGATCATTCCGATATCAAAAGTTAGTTTTGGTTTTGTCGCTGGTGGTAGTGAATTTCCTGATCAACAACAGAATAGTCAAGAAGATAGTCAAAGTAATACAGACGAATCGATGCTACCTTTTGGTGGCGGGAGTGGTGGCGGTGTCTCAATTACACCAATTGCTTTTTTAGTCACTCATAAGCAAGGTCATAATATTATTCATTTACATGATCGGATTCACTTGTACGATAAGTTAATTGAAGTTGCCCCACAAGCCGTAGATAAAATTAAAGATATGTTAACTGAACGAAAAAGTGAAAAATCAAGATAAACTTATTTGAAGACTTTGATTTAATCTAAGCGTATTAGATAAATTAAAGTCTTTTTGTTTTGAGAGAGCAAAAACCAACGTTTTCGGACTGTTTATGGTATACTGTATAACTGGATGGAGGAGGAGAGCAAATTTGATTGAACAGCATTTTAATCAATTAGATGGATTAGTAGAAGAACTCTCAAATACAACAAATAACAACTATTTAGACAGTTTAATAACTGTATTAGACATGCTTTTATCTGATCAGGAACAACTGAATCGTCATGAATTCGTAACTAAGGTTAAACAGCTACATATCGATCGTCTGGAGAAGGATCAAGTGCGTAAAGTGATTGAATTTGCGATTCTCAAAGGCCTACGAGGTGCTGTTCAGAATCAACATCTGATCACACCTGATACAATAGCGAGCTATATTGCTTATCTAATTGAAAAGATTTTCCCTGGAGATGAAGAAATTAGATTGTTTGATATTGTATCTGGTTCTGGAAATCTAATCACTGCAGTCATGAATCAACTAAAACGTCCGGTAAAATCATACGGCAGCGAAGTTGATCCGAGCTTGATTGAATTGAGTGTATTAAGTGCAAATTTACAGCAAAATGCGGTTGAATTTTTTCATCAAGATAGTCTACAGCCGTTTTTATTAGATCCAGTCGATCTCGTTATCGCCGATTTACCGGTTGGTTATTATCCTGATGATGAGCGGGCAAAGTCATTTAAAGTTCATGTGACTAATGAACACACATATGCCCATCACTTATTAATTGAACAAAGTTTGAATTATACAAAAGAAGCTGGCTTTTTAATATTTGTGATTCCAAACTCACTGTTCAATAGTGATCAAGCAACCAAGCTACATGAACTCATTCGTGAGTCTGCGCATGTCGTCGGATTGCTACAATTACCGAGTTCAATTTTTAAATCAGAACAAAATGAAAAAAGCTTGTTTATCCTTCAGAAAAAAAGCGAACAGACAAAAGCACCTAAAGAAGCCTTGCTAGCAAAACTACCGTCATTTAAAGATTTACAAGCAACAGAAAATATTGTTGCAAAAATGAATCATTGGTTTGAACAAGCGGGATATAACAAATAAAAAAACTCTCATGCTAGTTTATCTGGATGTTGTAATTTAGTTGCACTTGATGTCGGTTGTTCGTTAATATATAAAAGTAAGTAATTTAAGACAAAATAGGAATGTGAAAGGATTGGATGATTTTGAAGAAAGTTTTATCGATTAATGCTGGAAGTTCATCATTGAAATTTCAATTGATTGAAATGCCAGAAGAAAAGGTTTTAGCGAAAGGGTTAGTTGAAAGAATTGGTCTTGATAACTCCATTTTTGGATTGAAATACAATGATAAAGATGAAGAGGAAACTTTAGATATTCCTAATCATGATCGAGCAGTTGAGTTATTGTTAGAGCGTCTAAAAGCATCAGGTGTGATCCAATCACTTGATGAAATTGATGGTGTTGGTCACCGTGTCGTTCACGGTGGTGAGAAATTCAGTGACTCTGTTTTAGTAACTGATGAAGTATTAGCCGAAATTGAAAATGTGTCTGAATTGGCACCATTACACAATCCAGCAAATATTACAGGAATCAAAGCATTTAGAGAAATTCTTCCGAATGTTCCAGCGGTTGCGGTATTTGATACTGCTTTCCACCAAACGATGGCACCTGAGTCATATCTATATAGCTTACCGTATGAGTATTATGAAAAATACGGGATTCGTAAGTATGGCTTCCATGGTACAAGTCATAAATATGTCTCAGAGCGGGCGACGGAAATGTTGGGACAGCCAGCAGATCGCTTACGTTTAATCACATGTCATATTGGTAATGGTGCAAGTGTGACGGCTGTTGAGAATGGCAAGTCTGTTGATACATCGATGGGCTTTACTCCTTTAGAAGGGGTAACAATGGGAACACGTTCAGGTAGTCTTGACCCTGCTTTAATTCCATATATCATGGACAAAACAGGTATGGATGTCAATGAAGTTCTTCGTGTCTTAAATAAAGAAAGTGGTTTATTAGCAATCTCTGGTTTTTCAAGTGATTTGCGTGATATTCAGAAGCGTGCTGATGAAGGTGATGAACGCGCAACGTTAGCTTTAAATATTTTTGCGGATCGAATTCATCAGTACATTGGTTCATATGCTTCGAAAATGAATGGTGTAGATGCGATTGTTTTCACTGCTGGTATCGGTGAAAACAGTAAGGTTGTTAGAGAGTTGATACTACAGGGACTAGAGTTTATGGGTGTTTATTGGGATCCTGTTCTTAATGAGGTCCAAGGTGATGAGGCGATAATTAACTATCCACATTCACCTGTAAAAGTTTTAGTCATTCCAACGAACGAAGAGGTAATGATTGCTCGAGACGTCAATCGAGTTGCATTATAAAATAAAAGGTGAGAAATCAATTAAAACTGATTTCTCACCTTTTTTTATGCTCGATCGGCACCTCTTTTATTTTTCTGTCTCATCCTCATCGAGGTCTTCGTCTGAACGGATCACTAGTACGTCACATGGTGCATAGCGAACGATGTTTTCTGAGACACTGCCGATTAAAAAGCGTTCGACCGCATTTAAACCGGTCGCCCCACAAACGATTAAGTCCGCGTTAAAGGCTTTGGCAACATGTTTAGGAATTCTTACTTTTGGTGATCCATAATCAATATGTGTTTGGACATTTGTTAGGCCAGATGTTTCTGCTTGTTGTTTGTAATCATTAAGTAAGTGTGTTGCGTAAGTCTCTGAACGGTTGATCATTGACTGATCGTATGTTTCGGCGGTTGAAATTGTTTTTGTGTCGACAACATGAGCGATAATAAGTTGACCTTGATTTCGTTTACAAATTAGCACAGCTTTCTTAAAAGCACGTAAAGAAGCTTGGGATCCATCAATAGCGACGACGATATTTTGATAAGCATCATTTAATAACATTTCAATCACTCCCTAACTTTTATAGTGATATTATACCACAATCAAACAAATGTTAAACTTCTGTTATAGTCAAAGACTGAGTCAAGTTTTTGTGGGAGATATTTTTGTTTTTTTATTTCTCTCTTTATTTGGTATAATTTCAACGCGCCCTCAGTATCGCTTCATAAAATAAATTAGATAAAATCAAGTTATGTGATC
>DUPD01000044.1 GCA_012838505.1 Bacilli bacterium
AACTATATGTTCTGCCCTATGAGGGGTAATGAGATACCCTCATCTTGAGGACTGTTCAAAACAGAAATGGACTGCGAACGCTTAGTCACTCAAGAATCCCATTGCTTTAGCTGTGGGAGTCTCAAATAGAATAAGATAGTAATTTACACAATCGTAACAATTTCTTTACGATTACTTTATAGTTCATTAACAATAACTTAAAACTTACCCTCTATACTGATTGTTGTAACCAAAATTAATTAAGTGAGAGGGGATTTTTTAAGCATGAAGATGAAGAAGTTTATTTTATTACTATTAGTTAGTTTATTTGCAGCAGCTGTACTTGTAGGCTGTGCTGGAGACAATACAGAAGATGCTGGAAATGATAGCCCAGCTGAAGAAGAAGTAGAATCAAATGATGATGCAGGTGAAGATGATTCAGCAGAAGAAGCGAGTGCAACTTTAGAAGGTACAATTACAATGGCTGGTTCAACATCCGTTCAACCACTTTCTGAAGAATTAGCAGCGGTTTTCATGGACGAGCATCCTGGCGTTAGATTAGAAGTATCCGGTGGAGGATCAGGTGCTGGTGTAGTTGCCGCTCAAGAAAATACTGCTGATTTCGGTGCAGCTTCACGTGAAATTAAGGATGACGAAACAGGAATTAAAACGTACACAATTGCAATTGACGGGATTGCAGTTATTGTCCACCTCGATAACGGTGTAGAAGATCTCGCGCTAGAAGATATTCAGAAAATCTTCTCAGGTGAAATTACCAACTGGTCAGAAGTTGGTGGAGCTGACGAAAACATCGTCGTTGTAAGTCGTGAAGAAGGATCAGGTACTCGTGGTGCGTTTGATGATATCGTCTTAGGAGATGCTGTTTTAGTTGATACGGCTTTAATCCAAAACTCAACAGGAGCTGTTGCAGAAGCAGTTTCGACAGAAGTTAATGCAATTGGTTATGTTTCAACAGGTTCATTAGAAGATGATGTAAAACCATTGCTAGTTGATGGTGTAGAACCGACTTCTGAAGAAATCGTTGCTGGAAACTATCCAGTAGCTCGACCATTTAACTATGTGTCAAATGAAGATGAAGCATTATCTGAGTTAGCACAAGCATTTCTTGACTTTGTTTTAAGTGAAGAAGGTCAGCAAGTTGTTGAAGATAAAGGATTTGTAAAAGTTAATTAAGAGAGCTTGTCATCAATATATAATGTAAAAAAACTAGAGATATAAAAGAACGGGGTAGCTATACACTGCCCTGTTCTTACCATTTTTAAAAAAGTTATTTATCTGCAAAGATGATGGGGTGAAATTAATGTTTAGTAAAGTGAACAATAATATAGAAGAAAGAATTGTTAAGGCTATTCTCTTTATTCTGGCGTTAACTTCTGTTGTCGCTTTAGGGTTAATTGGATTTTTTGTTTTTAGAGAAGGCCTACCCTTTATGATCGATTATGGCATTGGAAACTTTATTTTCGGAAGAGAATGGGCGCCGCTTCAACAAATATATGGTATTTTCCCAATGATCGTTGGAACCGTTTATGTTACAATCTTGGCATTAATTATCGGTGCACCAATTGGAGTAGCTGTTGCTATTTTTCTATCAAAAATTGCACCGCCAAAAGTTGCACGGGCAATTAAACCGATGATCGAATTATTGGCCGGTATTCCATCAGTAGTATACGGGCTTTTTGGTATGATCGTTATCCGTGCGTTAATCAGAGAGTTATCTCATGGTCCATTAAGTGACTATTTACCTGCGAACTACCAAACAGGCTACTCTGTATTAGCGGGGAGTATTATTTTGGCGATTATGATTTTACCAACGATTATTACACTATCAGCAGATGCAATTAACTCAGTACCAAGCGAATACTATGAAGCATCTGTTGGTTTAGGTGCATCAAAATGGCAAAGTATTTATACTGTCATTGTTCCAGCGGCTAAATCAGGTATTGTCTCTTCAATTATTTTAGGTATGGGACGTGCACTCGGTGAAACGATGGCGATTATTATGGTTGCTGGTAACACGGTTGCCATCCCAGAACTTGGCTGGAAGGGAATTTTCTCGCCTGTTCGGACGTTGACTGGAAACGTCGCATTAGAAATGGGCTATGCGGGACCTGAACACCGTCAAGCTTTATTTGCCACAGGTATTATCCTGTTCATTTTTATCATTATTTTAAATTCAGTTACACTTGCAGTCGTTAAAAAGAAGGAGGATTAAGCGATGAGTAAAGTAAAAAGAAATCAATGGATCGCTTTTGGCCTATTAAGTTTAGCGACAGCATTTACGATCGTGATTTTACTTGCAATCCTATTTTATGTCATGAGTCAAGGGCTTGAAATGATTAGTTGGGAGTTTCTCACCGAAAATCCTCGAAATATGGGTGCTGAAGGTGGGATTTATCCAGCAATTTTAGGAACAATTTATTTAGTCGGTATGACATTATTAATTGCAACGCCGATTGGAGTTGGAACGGCAATTTATTTAAATGAATATACACGTGAAGGACCATTTAAAAGGACGATTCGTTTTACGACAGAAGCTCTAGCGGGGATTCCTTCAATCGTATTTGGATTGTTTGGTTTTGTCTTCTTCGTTATCTTACTTGAGCCATACACCGGTGGTTGGTCAATTTTATCAGGTTCTTTAACTGGGGTAATTATGATTTTACCAGTGATTATTCGTGCATCAGAAGAGGCACTGCGTAACGTTCCGAATGCATTACGGGAAGGAAGCTTAGCGTTAGGTACGACACGTTGGTATACGATTAAAAAAACAGTTTTACCGGTCGCTTTTCCAGGCATTCTATCGAGTATTATTTTATCAATTGGTCGTGTTGTTGGTGAAACAGCAGCTTTCCTATTAACGCTCGGTGGAAGTTTACTCCTACCAAGAACAATTTTTGACGGGAGCCGAACATTGTCACTCCACTTATATATGGTCGCAATGGAGACTGGAAATATGGACATGGCGTTAGGGACTGGTGCGGTTCTGATTATTCTAGTTTTAATCATTAATTTCACAGCAGGCTTCTTGTTTAAAAGACTTGTTAAGCGTTTTTCATAGTTGTCTTGCTTTTACGTGAATGGGGGTAAGTTAAGGTGGATAAACAGATAAATAAAACAAAAATAGCCGTAAATCAGCTATCATTTTTTTACGGAGAGAAACAAGCATTACATGAAATATCAATAGATATTCCTGAACGAGAGGTATTTGCACTAATCGGACCTTCTGGTTGTGGGAAGTCAACTTTTTTAAGAACATTAAATCGTTTAAACGATTTGATTCATAAAACAAAAGTAATTGGAACAATTGAAATCGACGGACAAGACATTTATAATTCGGATATTGACGTTGTTCAACTTCGAACGGCAGTCGGAATGGTTTTCCAAAAACCAAATCCGTTCCCAAGTAGTATTTTTGATAATGTTGCCTATGGTCCAAGAGCTCATGGGATTAAAGATAAAAAGGAATTAAATAAAATTGTTGAAAAAAGTTTGCGTCAAGCAGCTTTATGGGATGAGGTTAAAGACCGATTAAATGAACCAGGGACAAGTCTATCGGGTGGCCAGCAGCAAAGACTTTGTATCGCACGTGTGATGGCGGTTGAGCCGGGTATTATTTTGATGGATGAGCCTACGTCTGCACTAGATCCATTAGCAACGACTAAAATAGAAGACTTAATTAACGAATTAAGAAAAAACTATACGATCGTTATCGTTACGCATAATATGGAGCAAGCTGCTCGGGTCTCAGACAAAACAGCATTTTTCCTTGATGGTGAAGTTGTCGAAGTTGGCCCGACTGACGAACTATTTACTAATCCAGAAAAACAAGAAACAGAAGATTATATTACTGGAAAATTCGGTTAGGTTAGTTAGCATAAGCAAGAGCATTTTTAAAAGAATCATTTAAAAATGCTCTTTTTTTAAAAAATAATGAAACCGTTTTCATTATTTGCTGGTAAAAGCTAAAAAAGTTTAGTAAGATAAAAATATGAAGGTTCAATCATTATGATCAAACCTTTGACATCATGATCAGCATAAGTCTTATAAAAACAAGCTTAGGAGGAATTAAAATGGTTCAGAAAGATTCTCGTGTTGCTTATTTTTGTATGGAGTATGGGCTTGACGTACGAATGAAAACGTATGCAGGTGGATTAGGCATTTTAGCTGGTGATTATTTAAAAGGGGCAAAGGATCATGACTTCCCAATGGTTGGAATCGGGATTAAATGGAAGCAAGGCTATACCGATCAGTTAATTGATGAAAATGGTAAACCGTATGATGCGTATCATAACTATGAGTATGACTTCTTAGAAGATACAGGAGTCAAAGTCGTTGTGACCATTCGTCAACGTGATATTACTTGTAAGGTATGGAAAACTGAAGCGTTTGGTAACGTACCGCTCTATTTATTAGATACGGATCTTCCAGAAAATCCTGATGCATGGATTACTGGTCAGTTGTACGGTGGAGCAGGTGAAGATCGGATTGCGCAGGAAATGGTCTTAGGTATTGGTGGGGTACGTGCTTTAAGAGCACTAGGACATGATGTAGATGTTTACCATTTCAATGAAGGTCACGCATTGTTTGCAGGGTTTGAATTAATGAAGGAGCGAATTGATCGGGGGTTAAGTTTTGAAGAAGCATGGGAAGAAACAAGGGCAGAGACAGTATTTACGACACATACACCAATTGTTGAAGGAAATGAATCACATCCACTAGATCGCCTATTGTATATGGGTGCAAATAATGGCTTAACAATCGAACAGCTTGTTGAAATTGGTGGGGCGCCATTTAATATGACAGTTGGTGCGCTACGCTTGTCACGAAAATCAAATGCAGTTGCTGAATTACACGGAAAAACAGCAAATAAAATGTGGGCACATGTTGAAGGTCGATCAGAAATTATCCCAATCACAAACTGTATTCATATTCCAACATGGGTTGATGAAAATATGCTAAGGATTGCTGAAGAAGGTGGCGATCTTTGGGAAGCTCATATGAAAAACAAACGTGATTTGATCGATTTTATTGAAGACCGAACAGGTGTGAAGTTGGCTGAAGATAAGATGATCATTGGCTTCTCTCGTCGTGCAGCTCCTTATAAACGAAGCGACTTTATTTTTTCAGATGAATCAGTGATTGGACCACTACTTGAATCAGGAAAAGTCCAAATTGTTTTTTCAGGAAAAGCTCACCCGCTTGATGATACAGGGAAAGGCATTGTTCGCTCACTCGTGAAGATGGCTAAGAAGTATCCGAATGCTGTCGTCTTTTTAGAAAATTACGATATGACGATCGGTGCTATGTTAACACGAGGATCTGATGTCTGGCTTAATAATCCACGACGACCGAAAGAAGCAAGTGGAACGTCAGGAATGAAGGCTGCAATGAATGGTGTGCTGAACTTCAGTACACTTGATGGTTGGTGGCCAGAAGGTTGTAATCATGGTGTCAATGGTTGGCAATTTGGTGATGGCTTTGAAAGTGATGATGAAGCCGAATTGGACGCACATGATTTAAAAGCACTTTATCATGTTTTACAAAATGAAGTCCTACCAACTTATTATGATGATCGTGATAAGTGGGTAGAGATGATGAAGGAAAGCATTAATAGTACGAGAGAGCGCTTTGCTGTTAAGCGGATGCTTGAAGATTATTATAGTAAACTCTATGCAACTAACTAACTTAAGTTAAAAATAAGCTGAGCGTCATATTAAATGCGCTCAGCTTTATTTTTTAGTGGTAATCACAGATCGCGTCGCATCGCTTTTAGAACATCGATTTGAGTCGCTCTTTTAGCTGGTCGTGCACCGGAGATAATCGTGACGACTAAACAAATGCTAATCGCTATCGCAATCAGTGACCAAGGAATAACCGAGAATTTTAACCCTTCAGGTAATTGTTCTTCAAATACGGCTTCTAAAATAAGTGGGATACCTAAATTAACTGCTAAGCTAATTACGTAAGCGACAGCTGTACCAATGGCTGCCCCCATCAAGCCGATATAACTACTTTCTAAGACGAAAATTTGCTTAATTGTTTTTGGATTTGCTCCGATTGCTTTCATAATTCCAATGTCTGGTGCACGTTCAGTGACAGCCATTGTCATTGTGTTGTAAATACCAATTGAGGCAATTAAAACAGCAATCGTTCCAATAAAAATCAGTCCGGCTTTTGCAACATTAAAGAGCATGTTAATTTGTCTAATTTCATTGGCAACCGAATATGCATAATAATGCTCGTCAGATAATTTAGTTGTTAAATTTTGAATATGCTGGATCGAATCTGAATGAATGAAAACTTCATCGTACATTTTCTCTCCTGTTAGTTTAGCGTATTCATCATCAGTGAATGGATTGGCGTTCCGTGTACCTGTAAAGGATTCAAGTTCGGTTAGCAAACCTTCTGAGATATAAACATTAGAACTGATTTGCCACTCGCGACTCGGCTTTTCTACCACACCGACTATCGTTACTTCAACAGATCTGGTTTCGCTATTATTTTCCGAATCTATTTTTTCAATTTCAAAGGCAATCGTCTTGCCTAGAATATCATCTTGGTAAGTGTATTCTTCTAATTGATTACCCTCTTCATCATAGATATTCTCAGGGTCTACATCAATTGGATATAGTTCTTCAACAAAATGATAACCAACAATAATTTCTTGATCTGTTTCTGGATATCGACCTTCACTTAGGTTCATTCCGGCTGCTTGTTCTGAAGCGAAATCAACACTTTGTGTATTGCTCATTAATTCAAAATCATCGACACGATAGGTTGGGCTTTGTGATAAATAGTTTAGATGCCTTACTGCCCGAACATTCTCTAAAGATTTAAAATAAGCAACATCTTGGTCATTAATTGAACGGTATTCACCATCATCATAACCATAAATTGAAATTTCATTAATCATGTCTTGTTCCATAACATCTTTTAAAAGTGTGTCGTGCAAACCGAATCCAACTGATGCTAACACAATTAGGAAGGTTGTTCCCATTGCTGAAGCGAGAACAGTCATAAAGATTCGCATTTTGTTCTTTTTAATATTTTGTCTAACAAACCTAAACTGATCACTAAAACGCATGGGTGTCACCACCTTCAATTAAACGTCCATCTTGAATTTCAACTGTTCGATGACCGATCTTTGCGACTTGCTCATCGTGGGTAATGATTAAGAAAGTAATTTTTAATTCTTGATTGAGCTGTTGGATAAAGTTAAGTAAATCGGCTTCTGTTTCACTATCAAGACTTCCAGTTGGTTCGTCTGCTAATATAATCGGTGGGTTCAAGCCGAGTGCTCGTGCTGCGCATAATATCTCCATAGTAGAGAATGTCATTTAATGAGATAAAGGAAACAAGTGCTGTTCCTTTTAACATCTGTATCGTGTAATTAGCAAACTCAGGTAGCATCATTCGAAGTGCTTGAGGGAAAATAATTAATTGCATCCGTTGAAAGCTAGACATATTTAATGCTGTAGCTGCTTCAGTTTGACCTGGAGCAACAGCTTCAATTGAACTGCGTACGACCTCAGATAAATAAGCACCATAGTTGAGTCCGATTGCAATGACACCAATGATCCAGTTTGAACCCGGTCGAATGCCAAACAACATTGGTAAAGCATAATAAAACCAAAACAACTGAACAATTAAAGAGGAATGGTCGCTGATTGTCTTGAATTCTTCAAGATTCTCAAAAATTGGTTTACAATATAGGGAAATTTTAAAAATGCAAATCAAAAACCACTTTTGTAATTTTTTGAAAAATTACAAAAGTGGTTAATAAAGTTGATCCATTTAAAGTTAATCATTATTTTTGATCTAAAAATTGTCTTAATAAAAATTCAAATTGATCCATTAATGGGTGGAATTGATTTCGATTGATACCAGCTGTGACGCTGTCGAACATATTTTGATAGTACCATTGTTGATCTTTCTTTCCACGCTCAAAAGCATGCCACATCGCATCTCCATAAACCATTTCATTATCTAGCATTGAACCAAGGTTATCGATTTTATCAGCACAAGCAATCAACTTAACATCGATTGGTGCTTGTCGGATTTGATCGATGCTCTGCTGTTTCCGAGTGTCCCAAGGTAAAGATTTTTCTTTTTCAGTGACTGTACTAACAAGTTGGGTGACGTTTTGACCGAATAAAGCGTCAATTTCGTCGAGTGTACCGTCAGTATCTTCAACGACATCGTGTAGAAGTCCAGCAATAACTAAGTCTTGATTGCAGTCATGTTCTTTTAATAACATCGCAACTCGATATGGGTGACCAATAAAAGGTTCTTTGTTTACTTTTCGCTTTTGGCCGTCATGCTTGACTGTTGCAAAAGTAATCGCTCGCATTAAACGTTCTGTTGACATTGCTATTACCCCCTTCTCTAACGCTAGCATATTAAAATAAATTATAGTACTATTATTATACTTATTTTTAATGATTAATTAAAGGATCGTCCATCAATTAAATTGGGGATGAAAAGAATTTGGAGATGATTATTTGCCTATTTTTAAACGGATTAGTTTTATATTAATTACTATGTTTATATTGACGGGTTGTCTAGCGGAAGAGAAGCGATCAGAATTGCATCAATTAAAAGAAATTGAACAGGTAAACAAAGAAACGCTCACCTATTTACCTGCAGAAAGCTATCAACTATCGATTGCAGCAATTGGCGATTTACTCATTCATGGTCGTGTATATAATCATGCACGAACGAATTCAGGCTTTGATTTTATGCCGATGGTAAGTGAGATACAGGATTATTTAGTAAGTGCTGATATTGCAACAGCTAATCAAGAAACGATGATCGGTGGGGAGGCATTTGGCTTGTCGACATACCCGCAATTTAATAGCCCGCAAGAAGTTGGTGATATGGTTAAGGAGCTAGGAATTGATATCGTCACCTTGGCGAATAATCATACACTAGATCGTGGTGAACAAGTCGTTTATTCTGCGTTAGACTATTGGGATCAGATTGACGTACTCTATACAGGCTCTTATCGCGATCAGGCTGATCGGGCAGAAATAAGAGTAATTGAAGAGAATAATATTTCTGTTGCCTTCTTAGGTTATAGCTATGGAACGAACGGGATTCCAATTCCAAACGGTAAAGATTATTTAATTAACTTGATTGATCAAGAACAAATAGCTCAAGATGTTGCAGAAGCTAAAGAATTAGCCGATGTTGTTGTAATGCATTTACATTTTGGTGATGAGTATATTCGAATGCCGAATATGTTTCAACAAGAGCTTGTTCAATATGTTGTTGATTTAGGTGTTGATATTGTCTTTGGTCATCACCCACATGTACTTCAACCAGTAGATTGGGTTGAGTCTGCATCAGGTGAAGAAGCGTTTGTCATTTATTCTTTAGGTAATTTTTTATCAGGTCAAGACGAACTTTATCGACAAATTGGAGGAATAGTAGAGCTTGATATTCATAAGGAAGTGACGTCTTCATCAGAAAAAATTACTTTAGCCGCACCAAGGTTTTTACCGACATATGTTGATATCAATCAAGGCTTTAAAGTTATCCCATTAAAAGATGTGACAGACCAACAGCTACCTGACGCGAGCAGGCATTATCAAGAGATCAAAAGTCATATGTCTCAATGGATGCCTGAACTTGATTTTTTTGAATAATTAATCATTAAATAAACGGTAATAAAAGCGTGCGAAAAACTTAATTAGAATGTATAATATTGACGAACAATTATACGCTAAATAACAGCGTGTAAGTGCAGTATCATATATGGTGGGAAATTTACTGCAGACAAATTGTTGGTAATACCCATCGATTAAAGTCTCACTTTATTGTAAGTAGCTTTGCTTTATTATTCGGTTTAGCACTTGTAGATAGGCTTGACCGAGTTAAATATAAAGAAAATTATTAATGATAGTTGGGATGTGATGCGATGATCCGTGAAGCAACAATTCAGGATTTAGAAGAAATTATGACAAACGTGCGGGCTGTAGTAAAATGGATGCACGAAAGAGGTAGCCGACAATGGGATATGAGTTATCCAACTGAAGCGGATTATCAAAAAGATATCGATAGACGTGAATTATTTGTTTATCTTCTAGAAGGTAAAATAGTTGGCGTGTATACGATCAGTTGCGAAGGGCATCAAGAGTACCCTTCAATTAATTGGGCTAGCGATGTCCCGGCGTGGACGCTTAAACGAGTAGCCATAAATCCTGACTATCATGGTCGTGGAATAGCAGATCAATTGATGCGATTTGCTGAAGAGCAAGCAAAGAATGCTGGTATTTATCGAATAAATACGGATACTTATAGTGAAAATTTGCATGCTCAGAAACTATTCAAACGACACGGTTATCAGTTAGTTGATAAACGAACTGGTCGCCGAGGTACGATCGAATTTTTCTATTTTGAAAAGGTTTTGTCCAACGAGGAGGACTGAGACTTATTCATGCTTACTGTTGATCAAGTTTATTTTTCAACCAAGCAACAAGTCATTTTAGATCAGATTCAATTTTTATTAAAATCCGGCTCTATTACCGCATTAATCGGTCATAATGGGGCCGGTAAATCAACATTATTTAAAGCAATTATGGGAATGATTCATCTTGAGGCAGGAGAAATCATCTTAGATGGAATCGCCCAATCAGATAATTTTTTAGCATTTAAAAAGCATCTTTCGTATATACCAGAAGAGGCTTTTTTGCTATCTGAGTTAACCGTTGAACAGCATTTTCAACTATATATCGAGAGTTATCAGCTTGATCCTGTTAAAATGGAGCAACAGATTAAACAATATGTTGATGCGTTTGAGATTGGAGATAAATTAGACCAGTATCCTGAGTCACTATCAAAAGGGATGCGGCAAAAGGTGCAAATTATTTGTGCACTGTTACCAGAAGTGAAGTTGTTACTTGTCGATGAACCGTTTGAAGGGCTAGATGTTCATGCGACAGAATATTTAATCGATATTTTAAAGAAAAAAGCCCGAACTGGTACGATGATTTTACTAACGACACATCAACTTGATCGCTTACAAGGATTGGCAGATCATTATTTAATGCTTCAACAGGGAAAATTAATTAGTTCTGGTCCGATTGAGGCGTTTGATCAATTAAAGCGCAGGTTTGATCAATCATGAAAACGAGTTCAACTTATACTGCCTATCGCTTTGTCAAGAAAAATCGTCGTCAGAAGAAACAACAGTTAACACGATCAGCTTCTCGGATTCTATTCGATAAAACGAGTTTAAGTTATTTAGCTATTTTTGGCTTAATGCTGTTAATCTGGTATAGCGATCAACTTGAAGACTATCAAACAATCTTTTCTAATATTGAAAGTTTTCTGTGGTCACACTATTTTGGTTTGCTCTGCTTTGGCTTTTTACGCCCACTTTCTTTAGCTTTTACGAGACCGGGCGTCTTATTTAGTAGTTCAGACCTCTTTTTGATCACATTACCGTTGGATCGAAATAAATTATGGTTTTATCATGTGATTGATAAGATCAAACAAACAGTGCTGATTGGATTGGTCATTGGTCTAGTTATAAAATGCTTGACCTATTTTTCATGGCAATTAATCATCACTTTATTACTTGGGTTTTGGTTGATTGAGTTGTTAATGATTATTCCGCAATGGCTCCTGTTTCAAAAACGGTGGTATATTAAATTTTTAATTAGTCAGGGAATTATGAGCATCAGCTTATTAGCGAACTTATTCATGTTTTGGTTTGGTGGAAGGGGATTTTTAATCGTCATCAGTCTGATTATTTTAATCTTGGTCAATAGCTGGGGCTATCGAAGACTATTTGACTTTACCGATTGGTCACCAATTATTGAAACGAATGATCGCCTATTACGAAAAAGCTTATTGGTCTCGCTTGCATCAAACATTAAAATTGATCCACCAAAACATCGAGGATTTTACCATCAAGTGATTCGAAGCAAGCAATTAACTAAACCTTTTAATGAAAATAAAAAATATCAAAGTTATCATCGAATTATATTTTTTAAGTTTACTGAACAGAAAGAGCAAGTGATCAAAGCAATTTCAGGTTTAGTCGGATTAATTATTTTTTTAAGTACATACGCGGAGATTACCTATGTGTGGTCGATTATTATTGTGATTTCACTTTATGCTCAAATTGGTACAAGCTTTTTCCCTGTAATTTTTGAAGATCGGCTGATCTTTGCTTTACCTTGGAATCTTGAAAAATGGCGGAAGGCATTTTGTTATTGGCTGACGTTTGGCCTAGTCCCTATATTTATCATTTTAATGATCCCTGGACTATTTTGGTTTGAAGTTAATCTGATCTTCATCTTGAATGTCAGCAGTTATTTTTTAATTGGCCATCGACTGATCCTCGATCAAATCGATCTTCGAATCAAACGATTATCTGGAGAAAAACATCATGCTTCTTCCCTTTATCTGCTGAGCTTTATTATCTTATTTTTTGGTGTGATCTATTCAGTAAAATCATCCATTGTCAGCGTATTAGTTATCATCTATACTTTAATACGCTATAATGATCAATATATTGTAAAACAGGAGCGAACAAAATGAATCAAAATAAAGAACAGTATCTTAAAAGAAAGCAAGATCCGTCATTGAAGTTATTTGTTGTATTATCAAAAGCTTATCGTGCGGTAGTTGATCAAGTGACAGATGATATTCGGCAGTATGGTTTAAACCCTACAGAGTTCGCGGTGCTTGAACTGTTGTATCATTCTGGGGATCAGCCATTACAAAAGATCGGTGACAAGATCTTATTAGCAAGTGGAAGCATTACTTATGTCGTCGATAAGTTAGAGGAAAAAGGCTATATTAAGCGGACGCAATGTGCAGAGGATCGGAGAATTACTCATGCCTCAATCACAGATAAAGGAAAAGACTTTCTTAATTCAGCTTTCCCTGATCACTGGAAGAAAATCGAACAAATTACCGCAGGTTTATCTGAAGATGAAAAATTAGCGTCGATTGATTTGTTGAAAAAACTAGGTCTATATGCTGATGAAAATAAATAGTGACTTCTACATCCCTTTCTAATCCCTAAAAAAATAGAAAGGGATTTTTATATTAAAAGAGCTGATTAAGTCTAATGTTTGAGCAACAATTTTTTAAGAATAAAAATGATCTCTGATGTTTAGATACTCAAAAACTGGGTATATATTATAAGAGTAAGTAGGCAGAAAAGCCTAAGTGGCTCTATTTGTTATTAAAAGTTGACAAGTATCAGCTTAAATGATAAATATTTGAATTTTCATCTTTGGAGAGGGGCTTAATCTATATGTCAGAGAAAGAGATCACGGTTTATACGAGTGATGACTGTGAAGAGTCTATACAAATCATTGACTATTTAAAGGAATTACAAGTTAATTACAACGAAAGGAATGTGAGTGAAAATCGGGCTTACTTAACAGAGTTACAAGCACGAAATGTCTATTCCGTTCCCGCCGTTTTTATCAATAATCAAGTTGTTTTAGGATTTCAAAAAGATAAGATTTATCGTTTAGTTCGATTGAGCTAGAAGGATTTAGGTGAACGATTTGATTCACATTCTCATATGATAATCTAACAAAGATTATTGAATAGGGGTGTTTATTATGCAATCAAATCGATTCTTTTTTCGACCCAAAAATTACCCATACCACTATAATCAATTCCCACCACATACACAAATGAATCATCAGCCCTATCCACCATATCAAACCATGCCATTTCATCAAGGGGTTTGGCAACCACCTTACCAAGATATGCAAGGGATGGGACCTGAGCAAAAATCACCGATTAAAGGAGTTATGGGGTATTTTCAAAATGATCAAGGAAAATTAGACGTTGATAAAGTGCTAAATACTGCAGGTCAAGTGGCAAATACGTATCAACAGTTTTCTCCAATTGTTAAAGGGATTGGGTCATTTTTTAAAGGTGGCTAACGGATAGTCTTGTCAATATTGACAAGACTATCATTATTATGATGATTAAAGGATGGTTTTAATGATTGGTTGTTTATGTATTCATGGATTTACTGGAGGACCTTATGAAATTGAACCGTTGACCACTTTTTTGTCAGCAGAAACAGATTGGTTAATTGAGACACCGACTTTACCGGGGCACGGTTTAAACTTACAACTAGATGATGTTACCCATGAAGACTGGCTAGAAGCAGCTGACCAGGCTTATCAAGAATTAGCAACGAAGGTTGATCAGATTTATTTAATTGGATTTTCGATGGGAGGAATGATTGCTGCTTATTTAGCGGCAAAGTATCCAGTTAAGGGACTTGTTATGCTGTCGCCTTCTAGAAAATATCTTAGTTTAAGTAAAATTGCATCTGAAGTAAGGCATTTATTAAGAGATCGCTTCTTTGGTGAAATTGAAGAAAATTTAGTTTATCAAAATTTACAGCATAAGAAAGGTTTGATTCCAGCACGAGCTTATGTCGAATTTGCTAAGTGTATTGCAAAAACGCTACCATATTTGAAAGAAATCACTTGTCCAGTCCTAGTGTTACAAGGGATTCAAGATGGCCTCGTTCCATATCAGACGACACATGACCTCGCTAATGAAATTCCCGTCGATATCGATGTGATTTATTATGCGGATTCGAAGCATTTAATTTGTTTAGGTGATGATAAAGAGCTTGTGATTCAAACGGTTTACGATTACTTAATGAGCAATGAAAAGGAAGTAAAGCAAAAGATCACAGGTTAGTCTGTGATCTTTTTGTTCAAGCTCTTCTTTTTTCGTCACTGAAGAATGCCATGACAATTGCTTCACTGCCTGCGTGAATCGATAACAATGGTCCCATTTCTGCAGTAATAATTTTATTAAACTGGTATTTATCCTTAATTGAAGTCACAATATTGTCTAAGCGTTCCTTTGCTTGAGCATGAGTAATCACGAGTTTTTGATTAGCTGTTTCTGAAAGATACTCACCGATTTTTTCAACAAACCGTTTTGTAGCTTTTTTTGTCCCACGCACCTTTTCAAGTACTTCAATTTTCCCTTCATCACTTGCCTGAAGCAGTAACTTCACATTTAACGTTTTAGCAACTGTCCCTTTAATTCGGTCTAGGCGGCCACTTCTGATTAAGTTATCTAATGTTTTAAGAATGAAAACTGTTCTTAAATGCTTCACTCGGTCTTCAATGAAGTGAAGTAACTGGTGAAAATCTAACCCGTCTGTAATTTTATTGATCGTTTCTTGCATTAATAAGATAATTCCTGACGAAGCAGATTCAGTGTTAATAATTTCAATGTTACGATCGGGTTGTTTTTCTAACAGCATATTTTTGGCCATAACTGCGTGCTTGTATGCGCTACTTACGCCGTCAGATACACTGAAATGGATAATCGCTTTCTCTCTTGGTACTTTTTCAAAAACTTTATAATATTCAAATGGCCCAGCTGCTGATGTTGTTGGGAATGATTTACTCCGGCTTGTTTTCTCTGCAAAATCTATTACCGAAACATCATCTGATTTAATTTGTTCATTGTCTAAATGAATGTAGAGTGGGATTACTTTAACTTGCCAGTCTTTACACATTTGTCTTGATAAATCAGATCCACCATCTGTAATTAGTTGAACTGTCATAAACTCACCTCGAGTATTTATTTTTAATTCTTAACATGAATAAGATATAAATCGATCAACTGATTGCCTTAGAAGAAAGTAAATCACGGCTATTAACCAAAAAATCCAATAAGATATCCCTATTTTATCATGATTTGTTTGATCTGTCGCTTGAATTGGATAGCTATGACTAGAACATAAGCTAATATTGTGTTAAAATAAGCACATCCATTGAATGCTCGTTAGTAAGCCTCTTTCATTAAAGTGGAGAGAGGTTTTTTCCACGTTAATAAACATACAGATTTGCGGGTAACCTATCACCATAAACGGTGAGCACTTTTCTCGAGTCGCCTTAGAAAGTGCAGAAACGATAAGGCAAATACTGTATCACAAAAAATGATTTTTTGAAAAACAATGATTGTTTTGTAGATGAATGCGACTATTACAATCAAATACACACTAATAAGTGAATGTATTGACTGATGAAGATATCTGTTAACGTGTCATTACAAGCACACGATGAGATTTAGAAAAAGGAGTTTGAAAATAAATTGACAACATTTCAAGAACTACAGATTTCGACGCCGATATTGAAAGCACTGGATAATATGGGCTTTGAAGAAGCAACACCGATTCAAGCACAAACGATTCCATTAGGATTAAAAGGTGAGGATGTAATCGGCCAGGCACAGACTGGTACGGGAAAAACAGCAGCCTTTGGAATTCCGATGATCGAACAAATTGAAAAAAGACAACGAAAAATTCAAGGTTTAGTAGTTGCGCCAACACGTGAATTAGCGATTCAAGTATCGGAAGAAATTCACCGACTCGGCAAATTTAAAGGGATTCGTTCACTCCCGATTTTTGGTGGACAAGACATGCAACGTCAAATTCGCTCGCTAAAAGATGGACCACATATCGTGGTGGCAACACCAGGGCGTCTACTTGACCATATGCGTCGCAAAACAATCAACATTAGTGAAGTCAGAACAATCGTCCTCGATGAAGCTGATGAAATGCTTAACATGGGGTTCATTGATGATATCCGTGACATTTTAAAAATGGTCCCAGAAGAGCGCCAAACATTACTATTTTCAGCAACAATGCCAAAGGAAATTCGTCAAATTGCAGCAACGATGATGAAAGAACCGAAAGAAGTAAAAGTTAAATCAAAACAAATGTCGGTTGATAATATTGATCAAAAACATCTCGTTGTCCATGAAAAACAAAAATTTGATGCATTAACAAATTTATTAGATATCCATGTCCCAGAGCTTGCGATCATCTTTGGTCGTACCAAGAAGCGTGTTGATGAATTAACAGATGGCCTTCAAGCACGAGGATTCCGTGCAGAAGGTATTCACGGTGATTTAACTCAAGGAAAACGAATGAGTGTTTTAAACAAGTTTAAAAGTGGACGAGTTGATATTTTAGTAGCAACAGATGTTGCTGCAAGAGGTTTAGATATTTCAAACGTGTCACATGTCTATAACTTTGACATTCCTCAAGACCCAGAAAGCTATGTTCATCGAATTGGTCGAACAGGTCGAGCTGGAAAAACAGGTGTTGCGATTTCATTTATTACACCTCGTGAAATGCCGCATCTAAAGTTAATTGAAAAGGTAACAAATGCCCGTGTTGAACGCATTGACTTACCGAGCCAAGCAGATGCAAGACGTGGTCAGCAAAATATCGCCTTGAAAAAATTAACTCGCACAATTGAAAAACAAGATCTTAACGATTATCGTGAAGTAGCTGCGGACTTATTAGAAGACTATGATTCAGTGACAATTGTCGCTGCAGCACTTAAAATGATGACAAAAGAAAGACGCCAGACACCTGTTACACTTTCTTCTGTTCAACCGCTAAGTGTGAAGCGTAATAAAGATAATCGCAAGAACTTCCGTGGTAAAAATGACTTTAACAAAAAACGTCATTACGGAAGAAAAGGTAAACCATCTAGTTCCGGACGGAATCGTAAATTTAATAACAAGCGTGCGTCAAAATAATAAAAACAAAAGGCCATCCAAACTAATGGAAGGCCTTTTTTATACCTAGATATTTAAATCACACCTGCTAAAATTCCTAAAACAGCTAAGATTAAAATAATCCACCAAATGATTGAGCTCACATTTCGATTCATACGGAATCGGAATCGCCTTTTATCCCACCGATTTGGGTCATAATTTAAACCATCACTTCTCACGACACGTCGTCTTTGATTCCGCCAAGGTGAGTAAGGAACTGCATGAGTTAAAAAGATTGGTCCGAGGGCAAAACCAGCAATTAAGCCAAAGATATGTGCAGAAATATTTATGCCAGGCTGAATAAATGTCATTAAAACACCGATTAAGGTAATGACCGTCACAATCTGTTTACTGGCTGGATCGATTAAGTCCAATCGGAAAAAACTCATATATAAGAGCAAGCCAAGCAACCCATAAAGTGCACCAGATGCCCCTAAATGTAAGGCAGATGTTCCAACGAAATAAGTGAATACATTGCCAACAATTCCAGTAATTAAATAAACTAAAATAAACTTAAACTTTCCGATCATTTGCTCCAAAGCAGGGCCAAATAAAATTAGTGAGAAGGAATTAAATAAGATATGGCTGACATCGTTTGGAGAATGAAGAAAAATAGGTGTGACCAGGCGCCAATATTCACCTAAGTCAATCGCGACATTCCAACCAACTCCCCAAGTATATATAATTGGACTAAGTGGATTTGGAATAAACATAAGCAACCACAAGATCACGTTAATAGCAACAATTACTGAAACAATTGGATAAAATTGAAGAAAGTCTCGAAATGATTCATTACGAAAAAACATAAAAACGCTCCTTTAATTGACGATACTAAAATCATACGCTATTTAAATGGGGTTTGACAAATTATATCATTCATCAAAAACTTATACTATAATAAAACTAATAGATTAAAAAAGGTGATCTTATGATAATTGGTACAGGGATAGATATGATTGAACTTAATCGGATTGAAGCAATTGTGAAACGAAACCCACGATTTATCAAGAAAATTTTAACAACTGATGAAGAGGCGCTTTACGATCAAAAGCAAACAGAACAAGCAAAGCTCGAATTTTTAGCAGGACGCTTTGCAGGTAAGGAAGCTTTTGCAAAAGCTTATGGAACTGGGATCGGTCAGATAAGTTTCCAAGACATCTCGATTCTAACAGGTTCTTTAGGTGAGCCGATCCTTTTTTTCAAACGAGAAGCATCATTTAAAAGTCATATTTCAATTTCACATAGCCGTACATATGCTATCGCAAACGTTATTTTGGAGCAGTAGAAGCTTGAGCTTGTCTGCATAAATAAACGGACAAACTCATATAGTGTAGTGCGGGTAGGAGGGACTAAAATGAGAAGTGTTACCGCGAAAGAAATGTATGATATTGACCGAAAAGCGATTAACGATTATCAACTTTCAGGTGTCCTATTAATGGAGAATGCTGGTCGAGCGATTGCAGGAAAAATACAAGCCGAGCTTACAAAAGATATGAAGGCCGTTGTCTTAATCGGGGCTGGTAATAATGGTGGCGATGGATTCGTTATTGCTAGGACTTTGCTTAATCTTGGCTTTCAGCTTGACGTGATTCAGCTTGTGGCAGACGCAGACATAAAAGGAGATGCCGCTGAGCATAAAGCTATTTTGACAAAATTTAATTGTCCCATTATTCATATTGACCAGACATCTCTTTGCCAAAAACTGATTCACTCAGCAGACATTATCATCGATGCGATGCTAGGGATCGGCTTTAAAGGTAGATTAAAAGAACCGTATCGATCAGTTGTTGAAGAGGTTAACACACTTGAAACAAAGGTTGTCGCGGTTGACATCCCGAGTGGTGTACCAGCTGAAACAACGAATCAACCGATCACAGCGATTAAAGCTGATCTTACTTACTGCATTGAAGCACCTAAGCCAAGTGCCTTCATTGAACGCTATGCCAGTTTTTATGGTAAGTGGGAGATCGTTGAAATCGGTTTACCGAGCCGATTAATTGAAGCAAGCTCAAAAGAAGTTTGGACACTTGAAAAAGTCAAACAAACCTTACCAAGAAGAGAACAACATAGTCATAAAGGTAGCCATGGTAAAGGGTTAATTATTGGTGGGACAAAAACAATGCCAGGTGCTGCACGCTTAACGGCAAATGCAGCGCTCAGATCAGGTGCTGGTTTACTAACTGTTGCGACAAGTCAAGAGGCGCTTCCGGTTGTTGCGAGTGGTGTGACAGAAGCAACTTTTCTTGATTTGGATGACGAACAAATTGACCTACTAGCTGAAATTAAATCATTTGATGCAATCGCGATCGGGATGGGCATGGGCCGCTCCGATCAAACTCAGTTAATTGTCGATACAGTTTTAACAAGTGAAAAGCCTGTCGTTGTTGATGCAGATGGCTTATTTTATCTTAAAAACCACTTGTCTGAGCTGAAAAATCGAAAAGCACCAACAATTTTAACACCACATCCAGGTGAGATGTCGATGTTAACCGATCAATCGATTGCGCAAATCAAAAATAATCCATTCGAAATTGCTAAATCATTTGCCGTAAAACATCAGCTGTATTTAGTGTTAAAAGGTGCCTACACGATTGTAACTGCCCCAAATGGTTATCAGACGATTAATCAAACAGGTAACCCAGCATTAGCTAAAGGTGGTAGTGGTGACTGCTTAGCTGGCATCATCTTAGCGCAAGTGATGCAGAAGGGTACAATCGAAGCAAGTCTAGCAAATGCCTGTTATATCCATGGCTTAGCAGCCGATCTAGCGGTTGAAAAAGACCACTCGATGATTGACTTTCTAGCAACAGATTTAATTAATTTCTTACCAAAAGCTTTTCGGACATGTTTAGATTAATCAGCGGGACACTCATTCCCTTTTTCTCTGACTAGAGTAAAAGGAGTTGAAATGATGAACAGAATGATTAAGCTTAGTCTCATTCTTTTCTCAATCTTTATTATAGCTGGCTGTGGAGAGGCTTCGAAAGAGGATGTAATTGAAGATCTTGAGCAGACAGTAACTGAATTAACAAGCTATCAAACGAAAGCGACGATGAATATGCAGACGGGCGAAACAGCCCAACATTATCAAATTGATGTCGCATTCAAGAAGGATCACTATTATCGTGTCTATATGCACAATGCAGAAGATGAAGAAGGCAGTCAAATCATTTTGAAAAATGATCAGGGTGTATTTGTCTTGACGCCGGCACTAAACAAAAGTTTTCAGTTCCAATCGGATTGGCCGACAAATGCGAACCAACCCTACTTGTTTCATTCTTTAGTTTCAGATATTTTAAATGATGAGCAGGCTGAATTTGTCATTGTTGAAGACTACTTTGTCTTTACAACTGTTACAAATTATCAGCAAAATCAAACATTGCCAGTTCAAGAGATTTATCTTGATCAAAAAACATTGACGCCACATTTAGTTAAAATCTATGATGCTGATAATAATCTCGCTGTCGAAGTTACTTTTGAGCCGTTTGAGTTGGATGTTGAGTTTGAAGCGGAGTTTTTCGATGTTGATGCAAACTTGACGAGTAGTCTGCTCAGCTTACCTGTTGCTACAATGGAAGAGCAAGTGAACCAAAGTGATTTTTCAATTCGATATCCTAGCGTGACTTATCAAAGTGAGTTAACTGATACGTCTGAATTCGATTTGGAAGATGGTCGCCGTGTCGTGTTAAGTTACCAAGGAGAACGTGATTTTACGATCGTTCAAGAAGTAAAAACATCGTCAATGGTTGCTTACCGCAAGTCGGAGTATTCGATCGGTAATCCGATCCAAGTTGGTGCAACAATGGGTGCGATCACTGATCATTCACTGTCATGGTCCGAAAGCGGGATTGATTATTACTTAGCAAGTGAAAATCTGACAGAAACAGAAATGATCGAAGTCGCCCAATCAATGACATTACAACTGGAAAAATAGATTTTCTAAAAGGCAGATCCTACTGTAGGGTCTGTTTTTACTTTCTTAGTCATTTGACACTACTGGGATAAAAAAAGATAATGAACAAAAGAAGTTAATCTGGAGGTAAAAAATGAAGCCAATTAATTATCGACCAGCAAAGATCGAAATTGATTTATCAGCGATCAAATTAAATATAAAAAATCTCAAAGCAACTTTAGCAAAAGGAACGGAAGTGATCGCAGTTGTAAAAGCAAATGGCTATGGACACGGGGATGTTCAAGTTGCCAAAGCTGCGCTAGAGGCAGGCGCGACTCAATTAGCTGTTGCACTTTTAGAAGAAGCACTCAAACTTAGACAAGCTGGGATAACCGCCCCAATTCTTGTGATGGGCTGGGTCGACCCGATATTTGCCGATGTTGCGATCGAACACGAAATTACCCTAACTGTTTTTCAATCGAGTTGGCTCGAACAATACTACGCTAACTTTGACCGACAGAAAAAGTTATCGATCCATATCAAACTTGATTCGGGAATGGGTAGAATCGGCTTGCGTACGGAAGCTGAACTGAAAGATTTTTTAACAAAAATAGATCATCGTCAATTAAATGTCCAAGGCGTATTTACTCACTTCTCCACTGCAGATGAGCCAGATACAGATTATTATCAACAGCAATTGAATCGCTTTGAATCAATGCTTAAAATAATCCGAACAGTGATTAAAACGGAGTTGTTTGTCCATATTGGTAACAGTGCAGCTGCATTAAGGCAAGCGAGTGGCTTATTTGATGCGGTTAGATTTGGGATTGGTATGTACGGCTTATATCCGTCAGCTTATATCGAAGAAAATCGCCCATTCAAATTAAAGCCTGCTTTATCATTAAAGACACAACTTTCCCACGTTAAAAAAGTTGAGGCGGGAGAAGTGATTAGTTACGGAGCAACATATCAAACAAATCAAGCTGAATGGATTGGCACAATCCCAGTCGGTTATGGAGATGGTGTTCAAAGAAAGTGGCAAGGATTAGATGTGCTGATTGATGGGAAAAGAATGCCGATTGTTGGACGAGTCTGTATGGATCAATGTATGGTTCGACTTGATCGTGCATATCCTATTGGTACGGAAGTTACTTTTATTGGGCAAGATGGAGATGAATCGATTCAATTGGAGGAAATTGCAGCTCATTTAGAAACAATTAATTATGAAGTAGCCTGTTTATTAACTGACCGTCTACCACGTGCATATCTTGACGAAACCTGATTGAATTCGGAGTTTTTAATAGTTTAATGAAGCCGAAAAAGAAGGGGAATCACCAACAAAACAACAAATGTGGAGAAAATCGTAAGTTTTTCTTGAAAATATTAAAAAAACTATTAAAAACACCTTTAAAACTTGGGCTAGCAATGGTATGATAAGAGAGAATTTATCCGGCTTATTATTGTGTGGAGGTGGAGGTTTTGTCAAGTAGCATGAAAGAAATTGTTGTGAAGTTACCTGAAAACCTGTTTGAAGAGGTGAATGGACTCTTGGTAGAAGAAGAGAAAGATCTAAATGATCTGCTGATCCAAGCGGTAAACTCTTATGTCCAAGACAAAAAAGCACAACATATTCATGAATCAATGCAACGAGGATACATGGAAATGGCAAAGATTAACCTGACGATCGCTTCAGAATCTTTTCTGGCTGAAGAGGAGGCCGAAATCGCCTTAGAACGCTTAGTGAGCGGGGTGTGATGGCTTGATCGTAAAAAGAGGCGAAGTATATTTCGCTGATTTATCACCAGTTGTTGGTTCAGAGCAGGGCGGTGTTCGCCCAGTATTAGTGATTCAGAATAATATTGGTAACCGTTTTAGTCCGACAGTTATTGTTGCTGCAATTACGGCTCAAATTCAAAAAGCTAAATTACCAACACACGTTGAAATAGAAGCAGAGAAATATGGCTTCGAGCGAGATTCGGTTATACTACTCGAGCAAATTCGAACAATCGATAAACAACGATTGACTGATAAAATTACTCAACTAGATGAACAAATGATGGATAAAATTAATCAGGCATTAGAAATAAGCTTAGGCTTAACAAATATTTAATTGCAATAAAAATAATAAAGCGCTTGTCAGTAGTAGAGGACAAGCGCTTTTCGTTATATCTAGATAAAATGTATCAAATTGACGTGTAAGGATAGTTTTTAGGAGGATTTAGTGTTAAATTAAATATAATATCAAAATCGCTGATAACTAAATATAAAGGTGGTTATAACATTGCCAAAGCGTGTAAATCAAATCATTATTAATAATAGTGATATTATTATTAAAAACTGGTTAAAGATTGTCTCGGAAAAAGGTAAGGATGAATATACATCGACGATTTCTGAGGAGATGCTTCAGAGCACGAACCGAGAGTTTGTAAACGTTATCTTTAAAAGCTTAAATGAAGATCATCTGACAACGGATATTGAGGACTTCTCTGAGCGACTCGTTCATTTAGGTTGGCCACTATCTTACTTGACTGATGGATTAACAACTTTTCGTCGAGTTGTGTTTGATTTTATTTTAAGTCAGAATAAAAAGATTGAAACTGACTTTTTTTCAGTTATCTTAGATAAAGTAAACGATTGGGTTGATCCAATTATCAATAAACTTGTGAATGAGTACTCAGGAAACTGGGAACACACTGTTTCGCTACAAAGGGTTGCGTTACAAGAGTTATCAGCCCCACTCATTCCTGTGATGAGAAACATTACGATCATGCCTTTAATCGGTACAATTGATACTGAGCGGGCAAAACTTATTATGGAAAATTTACTCCATGGAGTAATTAAACATAACGCAGAAGTTGTTTTGATCGACATAACGGGCGTACCTGTGGTCGACACGATGGTTGCTCATCACTTGATTCAAGCAGCTGAAGCGGTGCGATTAATTGGAGCAAACTGTATTTTAGTTGGGATCAGACCGGAAATTGCTCAAACAATTGTTAATTTAGGCATTGATCTCACACGATTCCCAACACGCTCATCATTAAGAAAAGGTTTTGAAACAGCTTTAGAAATGACAGGTCGAAAAATTATTAGAGAAAATAAGAAAAAAGAAATAATCGAAGATATTATGAAATCAATCGAAAAGGAGTGATCTCTTGCGTATTCCAATTTTGAAATTACAGAATTATCTACTTATTTCAATCCAAGTTGATTTAGATGATCAAACCGCTATTGAATTTCAAGAAGATTTATTGAGCCAAATTTACAAAAGTGGTGCGAAAGGTGTTGTGATTGATTTAACTTCAGTCGACATCATTGATTCCTTTATTGCAAAAGTTTTAAGTGATGTCGTGACAATGTCAGATCTAATGGGGGCAAAAGTGGTTTTAACTGGGATTCAACCTGCGGTAGCTATGACGCTACTTGAATTAGGCATCCATATGCAAGAAGTTCAAACAGCGTTGAATCTAGAGCAAGGCTTGATTAAACTTCGCCAGGAATTGGAGGGGTAATAATGGAAATCAAACCTTGTGTGAATATACGACAAGAAATTGATATTGTCGGTGCGCGTCAACTTGGCAGGCAATATGCTAAGGAATTGGGTTTCAGTACGGTTGATCAGGCGCGAATTGCTACGGCAATATCAGAATTAACTCGAAATATTTATTTGTATGCTGATGCAGGGAAAATTTCTTTTGAAGTGATTGATCAAATTAATCGAAAAGGCTTAAAGATCATTGCGACAGACAATGGACCAGGGATTCCAGATATTAGTCAGGTTATGCAAGATGGCTATTCAACATCAGGTGGCCTCGGTGCTGGTTTGCCTGGAGTTAAGCGCCTAATGGATCAATTTGATATTCAATCAAACGGAGATGGGACGAGAATTGATACAATAAAATGGGTTAGATAATGGGGTGGAGTGCTGAGATGAAGACAACTAATTTAGATTTAAATAGCTATCGACAATTATTAAAAGAATATTTATTAACAAATGATGAAACCGCCCTTTATCAAGCTGAACAATTTAGCCGATTATCGGTAAAGCATAATGTACCACCAGAAGAAATGATTCAGATTCATATCGAGGCACTTCAGGATTTGTATCCTGAACTCCCTCGAGAAATTAATGATTCATTAAACTTCTTGCTAGAAGCGATGATTTCATATGGACTTGCTTTACAAGAGAATCAATTTTTACGAGAAAAGCAATCTGAGCTAGAATCAGAGATTTCAGTTGCAGCTAATATGCAAAAAACGTTATTATCAACGGTAAAACCAGAAGTTAAAGGTTTAGATATTGGTGCGATCAGTGTGCCAGCAAGCACAATGAATGGTGATTACTATCACTTTGTCACAAATAAGGAAAATCACTTAGGTATTGCACTTGCAGATGTAATCGGTAAAGGGATACCAGCCGCTTTAGCGATGTCGATGATTAAATATTCAATGGATAGTTTTCCGGAAAGTCAACAGCAACCAAAAGCGATTTTAGAAAATTTAAATCGTGTTGTTGAAAGAAACGTTGATCCAAGCATGTTTATTACAATGTTTTACGGTCTATATAACCCTGAAAATGAAACTTTTGCGTATGCATCAGCAGGTCATGAACCTTGTTTTTACTATCATGCAAGCCGTAATGAATTTGAAGAAATCTATGCGCCAGGACTTGTTCTGGGGGTAAACAACGATACTAATTATCAACAATTTGTTCGCAAAATTGAAAAAGATGATTGTTTAATTTTATTAACAGACGGCGTGACAGAGTGTCGCCTTGGTGAACATTTCATAGAAGGTAAACAAATTTTACAAGTGATTGAAAGTTTTATACACCTACCGGCACAAGAAGCTGTCGAAAAAGTATTTTGTTACTTTGAAAAACTTCAAGACTTTCAATTGCGTGATGATTTTACCTTAATCATTATTAAAAAAGAAGTTTAATTAAAAGTAATAAGGGAAATACATAATTTAATTAGACAGTCAGAAGGGAAGAGACTTAATGGATATTAATTTGGATGTTGAACTTATTGAGGAAGAAACGATAAAAAAAGTTGTTCTTTCGGGAGAAATTGATGCGTATACTGCACCAAAACTTAAGGAGGCTTTATTGCCACTTACAAAGCAAGGAAACTCAGAAGTGGTCGTTGATTTAGAAAATGTGAAATATATGGATAGTACGGGATTAGGTGTTTTTATTAGTGCCTTAAAATCATCTAAAGAACACTCGTCATCATTTAAGTTAGTAAACCTTCAAGAACGAGTCGAACGACTGTTTAAAATCACAAGTTTAGATAGTATTATTTCAATTGAAAACACAGTACGGGGTGGAAATTAATGAAACACTTTGATTTTATTGAAATGAGGTTACCGGCAAAATCAGAATATGTCGGAGTTGTTCGATTGAGTGTGTCAGGGATTGCAAATCGAATGGGCTTTTCGTATGAAGAAATAGAAGATTTAAAGGTTGCGATTTCAGAGGCGATGACGAACGCAACGACGCATGCCTATGAAGCGGAAGAAGATGGAGAAGTGACAATTGGCTTTGGTGTCTATCCTGATCGATTGGAGGTCATGGTCGCTGATCGTGGGGGAAGTTTTGACTTAGAAGAAGTTAAAAAAGACATTGGTCCATATCAACAAGATGAAAAGATTGAAAACCTTAGAGAAGGTGGTTTTGGATTATTCTTGATTGATGCTCTAATGGATAAGGTTGAAATTAGTAATGATTACGGTGTGATTGTTTTAATGACGAAGCAACTCCCAACAAATGAGGTGGAAATAGATGACCAAATCTCAACCACACAATAATCGTGAGGATGAGGTTTACCAATGGATTGAGTACCTTCAAGAAAACCCAAAAGATGAAGAAATACAAGAAAAAATTGTCTTAACCTATCAAAACCTCGTTCGTTCAATCGCTAGAAAATATGCGAAAAACAACTCTATCCATGAAGATTTGGTTCAGGTAGGGATGTTAGGGTTATTGGCAGCTATCAGAAGGTATGATTCATCTCTAGGTAAATCTTTTGAATCATTTGCGATTCCAACTATTATTGGAGAAATTAAACGATTTATTCGTGACAAAACGTGGAGTGTCCATGTGCCACGTCGGATTAAAGAACTCGGTCCAAAAATTAAACGAGCGACAGAAGAGTTGACGATTCTAAATCAACGCTCGCCGTCAGTTGCAGACATCGCTAACCATTTAGATGTGACAGAAGAAGAAGTATTAGAAACGATGGAGATGGGTCAAAGTTATAAAGCGTTATCTGTTGATAAGAAAATTGAGGCTAACTCAGATGGTAGTACAGTTTCAATTTTAGATTTGATTGGCGATCAAGATGATCGTTTTGAAAAAACAGATCTACGCTTGTTATTAGAAAAAGTTTTGCCAATTTTATCGGAACGCGAACAAAAAATTCTCCAGTACACTTATTTTGAAAATATGAGCCAGAAAGAAGCAGGAGAACGACTAGATATTTCTCAAATGCACGTATCAAGGATTCAACGTCGAGCACTGTTAAAACTTAGAGAGGCTTTACAAGCTGATGGAATAGGTGTTACCGACTAATGAGTGTGTACAATCGAGTTGATGTGTCTGTTTATCAAAAGGTGAAACAGGGCAATGTTGTTTGTGGAGATAGTTATTATTACTATCAAGATGAGAATCATTTTTTGTGTGTCGTCGTCGATGGTCTTGGTAGTGGATTTTTTGCCCATGAATCATCACAAGCTGTTGTTGATGTGATTAAATCAGATCCGCTTAGACCAACAACGGAGATCATTGAATTGAGTAACCGAAGGCTGACTGGTAAGCGAGGCGTTGTATTAGGTATTCTTCGACTTGATCTAAAGACATTGCAGTTTACTTATTCTTCAATAGGTAATATTGGTTTAATGACAATTACATCTGAAGGGATTAAAAAGCGCAATATCCCGATGTCAGGTTATTTAGGTGGTTATCCAAGACAAGCGAAAGTTGTCTCAGGTGTATTTACGAGCAATACAATATTTGTGATGTTTTCAGATGGTGTGCAATCAAATGAATTAACACATCATTTATTTAGAGAGAGCAGCGCTGAAGCAGTTACGGATGCATTTCGGTTCCACATGGATCAATCACGTGATGATGATACTACCCTAGCCGTGATTAAATATAATTAAAGCTCTATGATAATGCGACTTATCATAGAGCTTTTGTGTTTTATTTGGTAAAATGAGTTGAAGAGATTGGAGGAACGAGAATGGAAGTTGAATTAAATCAAACAGACTTGATTAAAATTGTTGCAAAGAAAGTAACATTAAGTCAACACGTTGTAAAAGAGGTGATTGGCTTATTAGAAGAAGGTAATACGGTTCCCTTTATTGCACGTTATCGTAAGGAGCAAACAGGTGGCCTCGATGAGGTTCAAATCAAAACAATCGAGGATCAGTGGCATTACGTTGTTCAATTGACGAATCGAAAGCAGGAAGTGATTCGCTTAATCGATGAACAAGGTAAGTTAACGGAACAGTTAAGGGAAGAAATTTTAGCGGCTGATCAGCTCCAACGGCTAGAAGACCTTTACCGACCATATAAACAGAAAAGACGAACAAGAGCGACAGTTGCGAAGGAAAAAGGTTTAGAACCGTTAGCGGAATTAATTTGGAAGCAAGAACTAATCGATTTAACGAAAGAAGCAGAGCCTTATTTATCTGAAGAACATGAATTATTGACAGTTGAAGACGTATTGAGTGGTGCGAATGATATTATTGCTGAATGGATTTCAGATGATGCAGGTTATCGTGAGTACATAAGAAATCAAACATTCAATCATGGTCAAATCAATGCGACTGTCAAAGATGATTCCTTAGATGAAAAACGTGTTTATCAAATGTATTATGACTATGTTGAGCCAATTAAAAAGGTTGCATCACATCGAACGCTCGCGATGAACCGCGCTGAAAAAGAAGGTGTGATTCGAATTAATCTTTCGATCTCAATTGACCAGATTGTCAATTACCTTGAACGGAAAATTATTAACCAAACGACGACTGATCAAGTGAGAACATTTTTACAAGCAACTATTGAAGACAGTTATAAGCGTTTAATTCAACCTTCAATTGAACGTGAAATTAGAACGACATTGACTGAAATAGCTGAAGAACAAGCGATTGAGATTTTTTCAATGAACTTAAGAAATCTCTTGCTTCAGCCTCCGCTTAAGAGAAAGACAATCTTAGCAGTTGATCCTGCATTTAGAACGGGCTGTAAGCTTGCGGTCATTGATGAAACAGGACGAGTGAAGGCTGTCGATGTTATTTATCCGACCGCACCTAGAAATGATATTGCTGGCTCAAGGAAAATTGTTAAACAATTGATGAATGATTATCGAGTTCAATTAATTGCAATTGGTAATGGTACGGCATCCCGAGAAACAGAATTATTTATCGCTGATTTGATTAATGATGAGCAGTTTGATGTTCCTTATTTAATTGTTAATGAAGCGGGAGCGAGTGTTTACTCAGCCTCAAAATTAGCTCGAGAGGAATTTCCTGATCTGCAAGTTGAGGAACGAAGTGCTGTCTCGATTGGTAGACGTGTTCAAGATCCTTTAGCTGAACTTGTTAAAATTGACCCGAAATCAATTGGTGTCGGTCAATATCAGCATGATGTCAGTCAGAAGAAATTAGCTGAGTCATTGACATTTGTTGTTGAAACAGCTGTTAACCAAGTTGGTGTTAATGTAAATACAGCATCGGTATCATTATTAGAGTATGTTTCTGGCCTCAGTAAAACAGTTGCAAATAATATTGTTAAAAAACGTGAGGAATTAGGATTCTTTACTGATCGCAAGCAGCTTGAGTCGATTCCTCGCTTAGGAAAGAAGACGTATCAGCAAAGTATTGGTTTTCTAAGAATTAATGATGGTAGCGAGCCATTGGATCGGACACCAATTCACCCTGAAACGTACCAGGTTACAGAACAATTATTAATGATGATTGATTGTGAAAAGTCAGATCTTGGGTCAGAAAAGCTACAACAAAAACTAAATGAACTGAACATTGCAACTGTGGCGAATCAACTAGAAATCGGAGAGCCGACATTACGTGATATCGTTGAGGCGTTAAGTCGACCTGAACGTGACCTGCGTGACGACTTACCAAAACCGTTGCTTAAGAAAAACGTTTTATCAATGGAAGATTTAAAACCAGGCATTGAACTACAAGGAACAGTAAGAAATGTTGTCGACTTTGGTATTTTTGTTGATATCGGTGTGAAACAAGACGGTTTAGTTCACATCTCAAAAATGTCACGGAAATATGTTAAACATCCAAAAGACCTCGTAGCCGTCGGTGATGTCATTACAGTTTGGGTGAATGATATCGATTTAGAAAAAGAACGCATTGCCCTAACGATGATCAAAGACGACTGATTGCATAAGATGAACAAACTTCCCTGAAAACAGAGCTACATTCTCTGTTTTCAGGTTTTTTTAAATCCAATTACAGTTGAGTTGTCTAAAAATTAAAAAAATATGCACAAAATACTTTACGGATTGTCTGTATAAATATACAATATCATATAGGCAAAAAGCCAAGATCATAAATTGATTAAACAGTACACGACACCAGTTAAAAAATATCCTGAACGAGGTGGGAAGATGAAAAAGAGAATCGTTGTAGCCCTAGGGGGAAACGCAATCTTAACAAAAGACCCAAGCGCGGAATCACAACAGCAAGCCTTAAGACAAACGGCTGAGAAACTCGCGCCACTAGTTGAACAAGGAAATGAGTTAATTATTTCGCACGGGAACGGACCACAAGTCGGCAACTTACTTTTACAACAAAGTGCAGCTGACTCAGTCGAAAATCCAGCACTACCACTCGATACTTGTGTTGCAATGACGCAAGGAAGTATCGGTTATTGGCTCCAACAAGCACTTAGAGATGCTCTTGAGCAAAGAGGGATTAAAAAAGATGTGATTACACTGTTGACACAAGTTGTTGTCAGTAAAGATGATCCTGCTTTTAATCATCCAACAAAACCCGTTGGACCATTTTTAACAGAAGCTGAAAAGAATCAAAGAAGCGGACAAGACATATATGTAGAAGATTCTGGCCGAGGGTGGCGTAAGGTTGTCCCATCACCAAAGCCGATTCGAGTGACGGAAGCACCTTTAGTAGACAAGTTAGTTGATTTAGGGGTTCTCACGATTGCTACTGGTGGGGGTGGTATCCCGGTTGTTGAGGAAGATGGTGTCGTCACAGGCATAGAGGCTGTGATTGATAAAGATTTTGCCTCAGAAAGATTAGCTGAACAAATCAATGCCGATCTTTTAATTATATTGACCGCAGTCGATCATGTGTATATTAATTTTAATCAACCGAACCAAGAAAAAATTCAAGAAGTATCAGTAGAAGAGCTCAAACAATATATTGAAGAGGATCATTTTGCACCTGGAAGTATGCTACCTAAAGTTGAAGCGGCAATTAAATTCGCAGAACACTCAAACCGAACGAAAAAAGCAATTATCACATCTTTAGATAATGTAGAAGATATTTTTACTAAGCAAGTAGGTACACACGTTTATTAACTGACGAGCTCATAATGGGAAATCATTATGAGCTTGATTTAATTTTTAGATTGACTATAATTCATTTAAAGTTAGAAAAGGGATTTGACAATATGGATGATCAACAATTGCAACAACTTGTTTCTCAGCTATCACTAGATTACTTTAAAAAGCCCTTTATTGACAAAGCATGCTTTAATCCACGATTAAGAACGACGGGCGGACGCTACCTTCCTCAACAGAGAAAAATAGAAATTAACCGTAAATATTTACTCGAATTGGGTATGGAAGAGTTGATTGGGATTATTAAACATGAACTTTGTCATTATCATCTTCATATTGAAGGCAAACCATTTGGGCATCGAGATCAAGAGTTTAGAACACTACTTAAAGAGACTCAATCACCACGCCATTGTCAACAACTACCGTCAGAGCAAAGAAAAGTTGTCAGCGATCATCAATATAAATGCCAGCAATGTGGTCAATTGTATAAAAGAAAAAGAAAAGTAAATATTAAAAAATACAGTTGCGGACGATGTAAAGGAAAAATCAAACTTGTCATTTAAATAATCAAGGAAATGCTTGACCAAAGTGTATCAAACCGAGTAAACTATAGATATGCGATTTTTCTTGAAAAAATATTATTTAAAATGAGTTGACAGCAAAAAAAATATATAGTATAGTTTTTAACGTCGCTAATAAACGTTAAAAGATTATTCCACAGTAGCTCAGTGGTAGAGCAATCGGCTGTTAACCGATCGGTCGTAGGTTCGAATCCTACCTGTGGAGCCATGGAGAAGTACTCAAGAGGCTGAAGAGGCGCCCCTGCTAAGGGTGTAGGTCGCTTTATAGCGGCGCGAGGGTTCAAATCCCTCCTTCTCCGCCATTTTTTTATGAAAAGTGGCCCGTTGGTCAAGCGGTTAAGACACCGCCCTTTCACGGCGGTAACACGGGTTCGAATCCCGTACGGGTCACCATTTTAAATTTAAAAAATAATAAACTTTGGTCCGGTAGTTCAGTTGGTTAGAATGCCTGCCTGTCACGCAGGAGGTCGCGGGTTCGAGTCCCGTCCGGACCGCCATTATTTATTTGGGCTATCGCCAAGCGGTAAGGCAACGGTTTTTGGTTCCGTCATGCGCTGGTTCGAATCCAGCTAGCCCAGCCATTTTCTTTTTCGTTCATTTATAATTTTCGATAAAGATACCCTTAAAACAGATTGTTTTAAAGGGTTTTCTAATGAAATGACGAATGATCGATACTCGTTATCTAATTATGAGCCATTAGCTCAGGTGGTAGAGCATCTGACTTTTAATCAGAGGGTCGAAGGTTCGAGTCCTTCATGGCTCACTTTACAATTGAATTAAGCGGTCGTGGCGGAATGGCAGACGCGCTAGGTTGAGGGCCTAGTCGGGGTTTACTCGGTGGAGGTTCAAGTCCTCTCGACCGCATATCCTTTTTAAAAAAGATCCTTGACAACAAAAAGGATAACATGATACAATAAAGGACGTCGCTTGTTGACGATGTAAGTTATTTTTAAAAAAGTTCACTAGATATGATGAAGTACATTTTAATGCGGGTGTAGTTTAGTGGTAAAACCTCAGCCTTCCAAGCTGATGACGAGAGTTCGATTCTCTTCACCCGCTCCATTAAGGGCCTATAGCTCAGCTGGTTAGAGCGCACGCCTGATAAGCGTGAGGTCGGTGGTTCGAGTCCACTTAGGCCCACCATTGATCTTTGAAAACTGAATCCAAACAACCAAAGAAGTTAAGAAAAGAAGTAAACAGAAGCTAGTGCTTCAAGAACGAGTTAATTCAACTCAATCAATTTTATTGA
>DUPD01000105.1 GCA_012838505.1 Bacilli bacterium
AATTTTGCACTTCGAATAGACCTTGTGTTTTTTGTCTTTTTTCAAGGTCTATTGTGTTATAATTAAATCATAGTATGATTATTGTTGGCTTGAAGCTTTCTCATAATCATACAATAGGTCGTTTTGAATAAGATGAAATGTGACTTTCAAGAATTTATTCATACAAGCGACTACTGCAACCTTATGATGCTTATTATAGGGTTGTTTTTTTAATTTATAATAATAATCAACTAAATGATTTATTTGTTTTCCTTTAGCAGAAAGCATTGAGACAATCATAAAATACAAAATACCACGCAGTCTACTATTACCTCGTTTATTTATACGATCTTTATACTCCATATTTCCAGACTGATATCTTACGATATCTATACCGGCGTATGCATTTAGTTGTTTATTATTTTTAAAACGTGTTAAATCCCCTAGTTCAGCTATGATTCTACAGGCTAATTTATCTTTTATTCCGGGAAATGACCGAAGGATCCTGTATTCTTTACGGTCTTTTGACATTTCTGTCATTCTTTGAATGATTTCATCTTGCTCTTCCTCCATCTCTAATATTTTCTTGGCATAATCCCTTACTAACTCACAAGAATAGTCTGTTTCATCAACTGCTGGAAATGAATCCTTTGCGATTTCAATCAATAAAATTGCTCTTTCCTCTAACTTTTTTAATGAATAGTTTTTCTTAGTGCATTTTTTAATACGATTTTTAATAACTGTTTTAGATCGTTTTAATATCAAGTTTGGGTGAGGGAATACTTGTACAAGATTATAATAAAGTTTTGATTTGTTAATAAAAGCCGTATCAAAGTCTGGGAAAGATAATTGTAAAGATGCATGTAGTCGATTTTTGTACTGAATCTTCTCTTTCATAATCTCATCATAGCGACGTGACATTGTACGCATCTGTTCGTAATAAGAATCTTCGCGATAAGTTTGGAGATAATCGTTTTTAAAATGATTCTTAGCCAGTTGATGCGCATCACTTATATCTGTTTTGTTTCTTCTTAGAGATTGGGTGTTAAGGTGTGCTAATAAAGGATTTAAAGAATAATAAACGAGATTATTCTCTCGTAAGAATCGTTCTAAAGCAGCCGAATATACTCCAGTCGCTTCAAAAACAAATTCTAAGGTATAATTATTCTTTTCACTTAGATCTTTAATGATTTTACTTAAATTAGAGAATCCCGTTTTTGAATGAATTAACCTTCCTTCAAATTCACAGTCACCTTGCTCGTTGTAAGCGGCCATGGTACTACTCTTTCGACTAACGTCGAAAGCAATAACGCATCTCATTTTCTTCTCCTCCTTAATATTTTTGTAGAAGTCTCCACTTTACCTTATCGATTCCACTTTCTTATACACGGTCTCTGGGGACCCAACATACTAAGCTGATTCAAATAAGGGAGTGAAGTTAGCCAGTTTCCGATCGTCGAACTCAGGGTCCTTAGCGTGATTCGGCTTTACTTCACTTCTACTATAAAAAAATAGTAGCACAAAACCTGGCCTAGGTCTTGTACTACTAATCTTAGTATGTTTCCGCGGGCACGGCTTCAGCTAACTAAGGCAAGCAAAGAGCGCTTGCCTTAGTGGATCTTCAGCTCGTGCTCTTCCCGCAGGAGTCTCGTGTATTTCACCTGCTGTTTTTCACTTCTAAATTAAATGGCTGCATCATATCGCGTTTCTTTTTGCATTTTTTATTCGAATTTGTTTCTATTGATTTAAACTTGAAATGAATCATAATTCGTTTCTTGAA
>DUPD01000045.1 GCA_012838505.1 Bacilli bacterium
ATGCTGTCATGTCAATGACATTTTCATCTTTAAATAAGATTTCCCCTTCAGTTTTCGCGCGATTATGCAGGCGCATAATTGAAAAAGCTAACGCACTTTTCCCTGACCCTGATTCACCTACAATAGCTAAGACCTCGTTCTTTTTAACGCTCAATGAGACGTTATCAACTGCCGCATAATAATCATCACGAATTCGAAAGGAGGTATTTAAATTTTTAATTTCTAGTAATTTATTTTTCAACTTTATCCTCCTATGCACCCGTTTGTAACTGTATAATAAGTCAAAATAAAAGAATTATTCTGACAATTAACTTTTTAATTTTTTCATCTTTGTTTTTAGGTTAAACAAAGTAGGTTAAAAACATTATAGTTAAAAAGTTATAAAAAAGCAATAACTAATCTCAAAATTTTATCAATCGCTTCATAATTTTTAGACTAATTGAAATTTAAAAAACTGTAAGACTATCTTAATCGTTATTTAATAATAATGCAATATTTCTGTTCCTTCCTATATATATATTACTAATAATTCTAGTTCAAAAGGTGTGTCATTTATCATTTTAAGCTTCATTTTTTAACAAATTACGAACATCTTGTTTTTTATTTTTAATTTCTATATAAATGTAACTGTTAAACTATATTTGTAAGTTAGCTCAAAAAAAGGCCTAGAAAAGTAGCAATCTCCTAGGCCGATGTTTCGTCATAAAAAAATTAAAGATCATCTGATCTGTCTAAAGGAAAAAAAGAAATAAAGATGCTACTGTGATTATTCCTGGGATACCACAAAAACCAACAACTGTTGATGTGAATAAGTTGATTGGGATATGTAAGCCAAAGTAGCTACTGACCAAGTTAAGGAAAAACAATACTAATGCACCAATTGCTAGTTTCGTTATGATTGTTGGCAACCATTTAAATGATTTCAGATTAAATAATCCAAATAATAAAAGACAGACGAATATAACTGTAAATGCTAGTTTCATCGTTATTCACTCCTCTAGCACAAATATATGACGAGAAATAAAAAAAAGAACGCTCATTATTAAATGAACATTCTCTTAATCTTATTTTTTTGCATTTAAATGATAGTACTTTGCTTCCCTTAATAAATAAAAATATTTTATTTCGGCTAGCCTTAAATCAAGTCGTCCGATTTCACTAGGATCGACACTTTGATTGAGAATATCTTTTAATTGGCTCCACTCTTTTTGGAGTTGAAAAATATGATTTAATAGTTTCTTTTCTTCCTTTTTCCAACTTTTCTTACCAAACATGGGCCTTCACATCCTTTTACAGTTCACGTCTTCCTTCTAACGCTTTGGAAAGGGTCACTTCATCTGCATATTCAAGATCGCCCCCCATTGGGAGTCCGTGAGCGATTCGAGTTGTTTTTATTCCTGAAGGTTTAACAAGCCTAGAAATATACATTGCGGTTGCTTCACCTTCCACATTTGGATTGGTTGCCAAAATTAGTTCTGACACACGTTCATCTTTTAATCGATCTAACAAACTAGGTACGTTAATATCTTCTGGACCAATGCCATCGATTGGAGAAATTGCTCCATTCAAAATATGGTAGAGTCCATTATATTCACGCATTTTCTCCATCGCAATCACGTCTTTTGGATCTTGAACGACACAAATGATTGTTTGATCGCGTGATTGATCTTGACAGATTGCACATGGATCTTGATCGGTGATGTTGCCACAAATCTGACAATGGGTCAGCTCTCTTTTAGCACTTACTAATGCTTTAGCAAAATCTAAAACATCTTCTTCTTTCATGTTTAATACAAAAAAAGCCAGTCGAACCGCTGTTTTTGGTCCTATTCCTGGCAGTTTTGTAAAGCTATCAATTAGCTTTGAAATTGGTTCTGGATAGTACAAGACTTAAACCTCCTAGAACATTCCTCCGGGTAAATTCATGCCTTGAGTAAATTTGCCCATTTTTTCATTCGTTGTATCTTCAATTTTCGTTAATACTTCGTTAGTTGCTGCAATGATTAAATCTTGAAGCATTTCTACATCGTCTGGATCAACAACTTCTTCATTAATTTCGATATCAAGAATTTCTTTTTTTCCATTGGCAACGACTTTAACCATTTCACCACCAGAGGTTGCTTCAAACGTCATCTCTAGCAGCTCCTCTTGTGCCTTCATCATATCTTTTTGCATCTTTTGCATTTGTTTCATCATTTTATTCATATTTCCCATATTTCCACGCATTTTTGTTTCCTCCTAAATAGTTTTAAATGATTATTGATCGTGAATTTCTAATAAATCATCACCGACGAGCTTTCGTGCTTCAGCAATAATTGGATCTTCTTCAGTCTGTGCAGCAGGATCACCTTGATCCTGTGCTTGTTGACGTTGTTTATCAACATATTCTTGACGTAATTCAAGCCAACTCTGCTCTGGAATCGGAATGAATGACATCACCCTGCCTAACACCTCTAATAAAAGCGATTCAATCAGTTGCTGATGATCGAGTGCAAGAGAACAGTGGATATCATATCTAAAAGCAATGACTAATCTTTCAGCCGATGCCGCACTTGGCTTCGCATCTTGTAATACGGCATGTGCAGGTGCACTTTGCTGTTTTAACAAATTCATAAATGTCGGCCATTTACTGTGCACATCTTTTAAGTGTTGCTTTTCCGCTTCCGCTAAAACATCACGAATCCGTTCATACGGAATCCGATATTTATTTTTAGTTGTCACAGCCCGCTTACTTGTCTGCTTTGTTTGAACAGTTTCTTTTGCTTGAGCATGATTACTCTTTAATGATTGTAATTCTTTTTCTAGTTTATCAAGCTTTTCTGTTAACTGCAAAAGATGTTGATCATCGATTATTGATGATTTTCCCTCAGCATGTTGGTCAGCGATTTTTAACATAGTAATCTCAATGAAAACTTTAGGTGTATTTGTCCATTTCATTTCTTGTTGACATTGATTCAATTCAGTAATCGCTGTTTGAATCCATTCACTTGATAATTGTTTGTGTAAATCAATAAACGGTTGATCTGCAATTGCACGCTCCAATAAATCAGCTGAATCGGCTGAGTTTTGGTAAATTAATAAATCACGTAAAAAGTAAATTAAGTCATAGACGAGTCGACCTGGATCTTTTCCTTCTTGGATAAAAAGATCAACTAAGTTTAATGCTGTTTTAGCATCTTTTTGAAAAAGTGCATTGATTAATTCTGTTAGTTTTTCTTGTGAAACAGAACCTGTTATCGCCAAAACATCTTCTAACTCGACCACTTCACTACTATATGAAATAGACTGGTCCAATAGACTTAAGGCATCACGCATTCCACCTTCTGCAGCAAGTGCAATCGCATGAAAAGCTTGATCAGACACGTCAATTGCCTCTTTTTCCATAATTTCCTTCATTCGTTCAACTAAAAAAGAATGACCGATTCGCTTAAAGTCAAAGCGTTGACAACGAGAGATAATCGTTAATGGAATTTTATGTGGCTCCGTCGTTGCTAAAATAAAAATGACGTGTTGTGGTGGCTCTTCTAATGTTTTTAATAACGCATTAAATGCACCAATTGATAGCATATGAACTTCATCAATAATATACACTTTATAATCAACAGCACTTGGTGCATATTTGACTTTATCACGGATATCTCGAATTTGTTCAACGCCATTGTTTGACGCAGCATCAATTTCGATCACATCTGAAATGGTTCCATCCTCAATCCCAATACAAGCATCACACTCTCCACATGGTTCTTTAACAGGAGTTGATTGACAGTTAACAGCTTTAGCAAAGATTTTAGCGGCACTTGTTTTACCCGTTCCTCTGGGACCAGAAAATAAATAAGCATGAGAAAACTTATTTTGATAGATCGCATTTTGTAGCGTTCGAGTAATATGTACTTGTCCTACAACATCATGAAAATTTTTAGGTCGCCAAACACGATAAAGGGCTTGATAGCTCATTTTTACTTTGTCCTCCCAACGTGGAATTCCTTTCTATTATAACTGAATTTCAATCTAAATGTGAACGATATCAAATGATTATTTATCAAAATCACTAAAAAGTAAAAAACTCTTACCTACTATAGGCAAGAGCATTTGTTTTTATATAGACGCCGTGCACCTATCCTCGATCACATAACCCTAAGCGTTACATAAGCTCTTGGCTCAGCTCAGGCTTCCCTACGGCACACATGAAAGACCGCTTACTGCTGCTTTCTTCCGAACCTGACAGGGTTCACGGGTTCACGTTGCGCAGGACCCAAACATCAACACCAGTCCTTTATGGCAGACCTTCTTGTTATGCACCTCAGATAGGAATTCAGTCTCGCTATAGCGGCTTGCGAGTACAGGGCACCGCTACCTCCCCACCTAGCACGGCAAGTTTGATAACAAATTTAAGCGCGAATTAGCGCATTTACTATTATAGTCCTTTTGCAAAGAAAAATCAATCGTTTGCGCGTGTTATTTTTTTCCTTTGTTCACTACTCGAAGCTTTTTAAAAAAATCGGTCAATAACGCTGAGCAGGCATCAGCTTTTACACCACCTGCAAGCTCAACCTGGTGATTAAAACGTTCATCTTCTAATAAATTTATAATCGAACCTGCACAGCCCGCTTTTGGATCATATGCACCGAAGACAACTCGAGGAATTCTCGCTTGCAAAATTGCCCCCGCACACATTTGACACGGTTCTAACGTGACATATAATGTGCAATCTTCCAACCGCCAACTTTTAAATAGGGCATTACCTTTTTCAATCAAAAACATCTCTGCATGTGAAGCCGTTGTTTGCAATGATTCACGTAAATTATAAGCACTAGCAACGACTTCATTATTATGAACAAGCACTGCTCCGATCGGTACTTCTCCTATTTGACCTGCCTTTTTAGCCTCTTCAATGGCAAGACTCATATAATCTTCATCAGTCATTGTATGTTCTCCTTAACTCAAGATCTTATCACTAAGTGTATCAATTTTCTACGAAAAAATGAACTAGATTCCTGTCACTTGCCTAATCTCATTTGCATAAGATAACCCGAGAATACAGATAGGAGGATTTATTGTGCAAATTTATCTTATTCAACCAGGTGATTCCATTTATCAAATTGCCAATGCGTTCGGCTCGACAGTAGCCGATATCGTGGAAGCAAATGAATTAGAAACCCCTGAATCACTCGTAGTCGGTCAAGCAATCGTAATTCCTATTGTCGGACAATTTTATTTTGTTAGACCTGGAGATAGCCTCTACACGATCGGACAAAGGTTCAATTTAACAATTGCTGAGTTGGCACAAATTAATGCGATTGATCCTAACCGACCATTACCAGTAAACTTGAGACTTTATATTCCTGAGCAACCAAAACAAATGTTTGAATCAAACGCTTATGTTGAGCCGACTGGAAGTACAGTGCGGTGCTACTCAAACGTCTGATCAAACGATTTCAATTCCAACTTCTGATCTAATTACAGCAACTGATATTGCTAATAATTTTGTTACGAAGAAAATTAATCTTGATCATACACGTGTGATCATTATTTCTGAAGAACTTGCAAGAACAGGTCAATTTATTAGCATCCTTCAGCCGTCATCACGAACAACTCAAATGAGGCGTAATATTCAAATTATAGTTACAAAGGAAAAAGCAGAAACTTTTTTAAGAATTGCTTCTCCAGAATTAGAAAATAAACCTCATAAATATTATCAGTTTATGATTACACGTGCATCTGAAACAGGAGTTATTCCAGAGGCTGATTTCCACCGTTTTTTTCAAATTACAGAAGGAAAGGATGACTTATTTTTAGCAATCTTTGCGTCAGCTGTATACCAAGAAGAAGATCTCAGTAAACCCTCTATTGAAAAAATTGCTGGAGAACTCATAACAACTGGAGGAAACCCCGCACAATTTATGGGTTCTGCTGTTTTTAAAAATGGTAAAATGATTGATATTTTAAATGCTCAAGAAACAAGAATGACGACTATATTAGATAAAACAAAAAAAATGGATGATATCATATCTGCTTTTCCTGATCCGATTAATCCAACTTACAATATTGCAGGGAATTTCATTCAAAAAGAAGAGTGCAATATTGATATTAAGTATGATGCTGAAAATAACCATGCTTCAATTAATGTTTTTGTTCCCTTTGAATTTGAAACGATAGCTATACCTAGCATGATTAGGTACTCTGATGATAATGAATTAAAAAAAATACTCAAAAAAGCATTAGAAGAGCATTATCAATCAATTGCTGAAAAATTAATTATTAAAACACAACAACAATATCAAGCAGAACCTTTTTATTGGTCACTCTTCATTCGGAAGTTTTTTAATGACATTCCTAGTTATGAAGAAGCAAATTGGAGTGAAGATATTTACCCAAATGCAGATATTAATGTCGTTTTTCAATTACAAAGACTTGAATTTGGTAAATCACTTTATGATACAAACCTTAATGAAATGGGTGATTAATATGATTGTATTTTCATTAATATTAATTTGTCTATATGTAACTTACTATTGCATTCATTTTTATCTCCATTTAAAAAAGGATAAAAATTATCTTGGAATGACATCTATAATGATCCTTAATTTAAGCATTATCACTCTCACAACAAGTTTAATTGTCATTCATTATTAGTTTTACTCATAACAAAAAAACTTAGCTAGGGTATCTTAGCTAAGTTTTTTTATATCGTCATATGAATTGTATAATTATGGCGGAGGAAGAGGGATTCGAACCCCCGCGGGCCGTGAAGCCCCTGTCGGTTTTCAAGACCGATCCCTTCAGCCGGGCTTGGGTATTCCTCCGTGAACTGACGACAAGATTAATAATATCAGTTCTAATTATACTTGTCAATATTTTATTGATTAAAAATTAAAATTAAGGTAATCGATTGCCTGCAGCGCGGTAAAGATCATACCATTCTTCTCTGAGTAACGTCAGATCAGCTGCTTTAGCAATTTCTTTTAAGCGCTCTCTGTTCATTGTTCCAACTATCGGTTGCATTTTTGCTGGGTGGCGAAGTAACCAAGCAATCGCTATCGTTGTTTTCGTCACGTTATATTTATCTGCATAATGTTGTAATTTTTGATTAACCTCAGGAAACTTATCATTATCGATAAATACACCTTCAAAGAAGCCATACTGGAATGGAGACCATGGTTGAATCGTCATGTCATGAAGACGACTGTAATCTAGGATACCATCAGTTCTCACATATGCTGGTTTATCCTCCATGTTCATATTGATTCCTTCATCAATCATCGGTGTGAACATCAAACTTAATTGCAGTTGATTTGCTATTAAATCTTGATTAAGATGTTTTTTCAATAATTCAATTTGATACGGTGTATGGTTACTAACACCAAAATGACGAACCTTACCACTTTGATAAAGGTGATCAAAAGCTTCAGCCACTTCCTCTGGCTCAACCAATGCATCTGGTCGATGGAGTAAAAATACATCAATATAATCTGTTTTTAATCGTTTTAAACTACCTTCAACTGAATTAATAATATGATCTTTTGAAAAATCAAAAAAACCATTACGAATCCCGCACTTCGTTTGGATAATCATTTGTTCACGAATCGTTGGGTTCATTTCAATTGCTTCAGCAAAAAGTTCCTCTGATCTCCCTTGACCATACATATCTGCATGGTCAAAGAAGTTAATCCCTAATTCTAATGCATTCTCAATCACTTGATTGGCATCTTTCGTCGATAATCCATTCAATCGCATACAACCTAAACCTATTGTACTGACATTTAAGTCACTCGTTCCTAATTTAATCTGTCTCATCAAATCACTCTTATTTAATTATTTCTTTACCACCCATATATGGTTGTAAAACCTTTGGAATTGTTATTGATCCATCAGCATTTTGATAATTTTCTAAGATCGCGGCAACTGTTCGTCCGATTGCTAAGCCTGAGCCGTTTAATGTGTGAACAAATTCTGGTTTGCCTTTATCTTCACGGCGGAAACGAATATTCGCTCGTCTCGCTTGGAATGCTTCAAAGTTAGAACATGATGAAATTTCTCGATACGTATCGTTACTTGGCATCCAGACTTCAATATCGTATTTTTTCGCTGCGGTAAAACCTAAATCAGCTGTACACATGCTCATCACACGATATGGAAGCTCTAATAATTGTAAGACTTTTTCAGCATTGTTTGTTAATTCCTCTAGCACTTGATAAGAGTCTTCTGGCTTAACAAATTGGACGAGTTCAACTTTATTAAACTGGTGTTGGCGAATTAAGCCTCTCGTATCTCGACCAGCTGAACCTGCTTCTGAGCGGAATGAAGCACTGTAAGCAACAAATTTTTGTGGTAAATCATCTGCTGATAAAATTTCATCACGTAAATAGTTCGTAACAGGTACCTCTGCTGTTGGAACGAGGAAATATTCCCAATCCTCAATTTTAAACGCATCCTCTGCAAACTTAGGTAGCTGTCCTGTTCCAATCATGCTCGTTCGATTGACTAGGTAAGGTGGCAACATTTCTTCATACCCATGCTCATCAGCATGCAAATCCATCATAAAATTGAGTAGCGCACGCTCTAAACGAGCACCTAAGCCTTTATAGAAAACGAAGCGACTTCCTGTTGTTTTAGCTGCCCGTTCAAAGTCCAAGATGTCTAATTCTGTTGCCAATTCCCAGTGGGGTTTTTGTTCGAATTCAGGTGTGGCAACTTCCCCCCATGTTCTTGCGACAACATTATCATCTTCAGTTTCACCAATTGGAACAGATTCATGAGGAATATTTGGAATTGAAAACATAATTTTTTCTAGTTTTTCATCTAATTCCTTTAATTCATCATCGATCGTTTTAATTTCATCTCCAACTGTTCGCATTTCTTTGATCATTGCATCTGCATCTTGCTTATCACGTTTTAATTGAGCAATTTCCTTCGATACATCGTTTCGTTTCGCTTTCAATACTTCTGTTTTAGCAATTAACTCTCGTCTTTTTTGATCAACCGCTTCAAATTGATCTAAGTCTGATAAATCCTCACCGCGTGCTTGTAATTTTTCTTTTACTGCCTGAAAATTTTGACGTAATAACTTAATATCTAACATCAAATTTCCTCCTTCATTTATAATTAATTTATTTTTTTAGAAAACTTGGCATTCGCCAAGCCTTTAGGCGAATGCCTTAGTTGCACTTACGTAGTAAGAAAGTTGTTATACTTTCTTATCTACCAATAAAAAAACTCCCGTCCCTAAAATAGAAAGGGACGAGAGTAACTCCCGCGATACCACCCCGATTGAAGACAATTGTCTTCCGGCTTAAAGTCAAATAACGGTGACGAGACCGGATATGTTTGTAACCACATATCACTCAAAGGATGGATTCATTACCTTTTTACACTGGTTTTCACCGACCACCAGCTCGCTAAAGTTAAAATCGATAATTACTATTTCCTATCAACGTGTTCTTTTATTGATTAATTTTCATTCATCATATCGGATCAGACAGATTGATGCAAGTTTTTTATGAAAAAATTATTCACTACGATCTTGCATTCTTTCATGAGCTGAAAGTGATCCTATTTCGATCCCTTTCATTGCTTCACCGAGTCCTTTTGAAACCTCTGCGATTAACTGATAATCTTGGTAGTTTTTCGTTGCTTGAACAATTGCTTTAGCAAACTTCTCAGGGTTTTCAGACTTAAAGATACCGGATCCAACAAAGACACCATCTGCACCTAATTCCATCATTAGCGCAGCATCAGCCGGTGTTGCAACACCTCCTGCTGCAAAGTTGGCAACTGGTAAACGGCCTTCTTCTCTAATTTTAAGTAAAACTTCATAAGGAGCACCGAGCTCTTTTGCATACGTCATCACTTCATCAATTGACATGTGCACAAGTTTGTTAACTTGTGCATTGACTTGACGCAAATGGCGAACAGCTTCAACGATATTACCTGTACCTGGCTCACCTTTCGTACGAAGCATTGAGCTTCCTTCGCCAATTCGACGAGATGCTTCACCAAGATCTCGACAACCTGTTACAAATGGAACGGTATAATCTCGTTTATTTAGATGATAAATATCATCTGCAGGAGTTAGAACCTCACTCTCATCGATATAATCAACACCTAAAGCTTCTAATACACGTGCTTCAACAATATGGCCAATTCGTGCTTTTGCCATAACAGGAATCGATACCGCATTAACAACTTCCTCAACAATTGTTGGATCAGCCATCCGAGCAACTCCACCTGCAGCACGAATATCTGATGGAACACGCTCAAGCGCCATAACAGCTACTGCACCAGCCTCTTCAGCTATTTTTGCTTGTTCAGCATTGATAACGTCCATAATGACGCCACCATCTCTAAAATCAACTTTTTTCGTCACTATTATTTCCCCCTTAATTTTTTATTTAAAATTAGCAGCCAAATTGATTGAAATTTCAATTTTTTTGATTAGCTAATATTTTATATCACCTTTAGACTGAACGCAAGTTAATCTTACTTTGTTTAACAAAAAAAGCTCAATGATAGACATTAAATTCTATCATTGAACTTTTAAAATTAAAACCAACCCGTTACTGTATCTACGACTGTTGAAAATAATTGACTGAAGAAATCACCAATTGCACCAAGCATTAACATAAACCAATTATTTTGTTCAACACTATCAACAGCTATTAAATCAAAAGTTTGTTGATCTTGATCTGCTAAAATACTTCCATAATCAGCATTACCGTGATAATTTAATTTAACTTCACCAATTTTTTCACCTTTTTCAATCGGTGCAACAAGTTTTCCATCTTCATTTAATTTTGTTTCATCTAAAACATATTCAATTGAGTAAGCATCTTCTTCGCCTGTTCGAACAACTGATGTGATCTGTTCGGCTAATTCAACAGCGACAACATCTTCTTTCCCTTTTGCTACTTCAATCGTTTCATGATCAGCTAATTGATAACCTGCTTGATATAGATCGAGCTTTTGAAATTCCCCAAAACCATAATTTAATAATTTTGCTGTTTCTTCAAATCGTGAACCATAGCTATCAGCTTTCATAACAACTGTGATTAAACGACGGCCATCTCTAATTGCTGTACCAGTAAAGCAGTAACCAGCAACTTCTGTATAACCTGTTTTTAACCCATCAACACCATCAACGTGATACTGAGCAAAGTTTGTATTATTCCATGGAAGCATCCAGTTTAAGTTTTCAAGTGGTTGGTCATCTAACTCAGACATTAATGTACTTGAAAATTCGAGTGCTTCAGGGTAATCATTAATTAAATGATAAGCTAATAAAGCAGCAGAACGAGCTGAAATCAAATTATCACCGTTTGGATCCGTTCCTTCTGGATAATTTTCACCTAAACTTGTATTTGTTAAACCAGTTGAGTTAACAAATTCAAAATCTGTTAAACCTAACTCTCTCCCTTTTTCATTCATTCGTTTAACAAATTCCCCTTCAGAGCCTGCAATCAGTTCTGCTAGGGCAATCGTTGTGGCATTATCAGAAATAATCGCCATTCCTTCATAAAGTTGACGAACAGTATAGTCTTGATTTTGTCTTAAACCAATTCCAGAAAAGGAGTTATTAGCTGAAATAGAGTATGGATAATCACTGATCCATGTTGTCGTATCCCAAGTGATTTGGCCTTCTGCAATAGCTTCTAGTACTAAATACTCTGTCATCATTTTCGTCATACTTGCTGGTGGTAGTTTTATATCCGCATTTTTTGCATACAATATTTCTCCCGTATCAGCATCGACTAAAATCGCTGATTCAGCTTCTATATTAAGTGATTGTGCATTCACTAAAGTTAAATTAGTTTGAAATAGACTTACGATAAATGTGATCACAATTAAATTGAAAAATATCTTTTTATACAGTTTCAATGTTTTACCCTCCAAAATCTCTTTCTCTAAATATCTTAACATATTCCTCACATTTTCGATATCTACTTTTGACTGTATTTTTTACCAAATATAGTTATTATTTAATCTACAAATAAATAAAAGGTAGGACGGTGTTGTGTCCTACCTTAGTTATGATTATTTTATTGAACTGAATAGTTTGGTGCTTCTTTTGTAATTTGTACATTATGTGGGTGAGATTCGCGTAAACCGTTACCTGTCATCCGAACAAACTGTCCTTCTAAACGTAATGCTTCGATATCTTTTGAACCACAGTAACCCATGCTCGCACGTAAACCACCAACAAGTTGATGAATCGTATCTGCAAGAGGCCCTTTATAAGCTGTTCTTCCTTCAATACCTTCAGGTACTAACTTCTTAGTATCATTTGTATCTTGGAAGTAACGATCTTTTGAACCTGACTTCATCGCAGCAACAGAACCCATCCCACGATACACTTTATAACGACGCCCTTGGAAAATTTCTGTTTCACCTGGACTTTCAGTTACCCCTGCAAGTAAACTACCTAGCATGACAGCTTTTGCTCCAGCAGCAATTGCTTTAGGAATATCTCCTGAATATTTGATTCCGCCATCAGCAATAACAGGCACATCATATTCATCCGCAACTTTAGCACAATCGTAGACTGCAGTAATTTGTGGTACGCCGACACCTGCAACAATGCGAGTTGTACAAATTGAACCAGGTCCAATTCCAACCTTAATCACAGACGCACCCGCCTCGATCAATGCACGTGTTGCTTCTCCAGTTGCTACATTACCTGCAATAATATCTAAATCTGGATGTTTTTCTCGAACACGCTTAACTTGATCAATCACACCTTTTGAATGACCATGAGCTGTATCGATCACGATACAATCAACACCCGCTTCAACTAACTTATCAATTCGAGTCATTGTGTCAGCAGTGACACCAACAGCAGCTCCACAGAGTAGACGTCCTTGACTGTCTTTTGCTGCATTAGGGAATTCAATTACTTTTTCAATATCTTTAATTGTAATTAACCCTTTTAGTACACCTTGTTCATCGATTAACGGTAATTTTTCAATTCGATGTTTCTGCAAGATTTTACTTGCTTCATCAAGTGTTGTGCCAACAGATGCTGTAACTAAGTTTTCACTCGTCATCACGTCTGAAATTTTAATTGAATAATCCTCAATAAAACGAAGATCACGATTGGTTAAAATACCGACAAGCACTTTATCATCTGGATTATTAACGATTGGTACACCAGAAATACGATATTTACTCATCAAATGTTCCGCATCAAACACTTGATTATCTGGCATTAGGAAAAATGGATTAGTAATGACACCACTTTCTGAGCGCTTAACACGATCAATCAATTCAGCTTGTTCTTCAATTGACATGTTTTTGTGAATAATCCCTAATCCACCTTGTCTTGCCATCGCAATTGCCATCTCTGCTTCAGTTACCGTATCCATACCTGCACTTAAAACTGGAATATTCAGCTTTAAATTTTTTGTTAATTTTGTCTGAATGGATACATCTCTTGGTAAAACTTCAGATGCAGCTGGAACGAGTAATACATCATCAAACGTTAGACCCTCTTTTGCAAATTTGTCCTCCCTCATTGCACGAACTCCTCCTTCAATTTTGTCAATTATGATTTATCTATTTTCTATTGCTAATTAGAATACGACAACCATCAAATTAATTCAAGCCCTTATCCTTGCCTTAATTAGAAATACTTTGCTCATTCATTCACGATTTGTTAACAATTCAAATTTTACAAAAATAGAGTTGTATGATTTAGAACAACTCTATTTTATTTTTTTGATCCATTTATCATTGGATAAGTGATTCAATTTTTAAATTCTCTTGTTCAAGCATGGATAAAATTTCATGGGTATCATGCATTTGAATAATAACTTCTGGATATGAAGAAAATCTTAATGCAACAATATTGCCTGTTTGTCCGTTTGAAAGATAAACTTTTTCTTCTAAAAGTGCATCTTCTAAACAGGTCATAAACACTTTTAAGTAGCGTGCGTCAAATTGTTGATCGGCTTCTTTTTTCATTTCAGCGATGACTTGATAAAAAGGTCGTTTATCTTGATATGAACGATAGGACGTCATCGAATGATAGGCATCTGCGATTGAAATAATTTTTGCATAAGGATTAATCTTTCCTTTATCGATGCCTAAGGGATAACCTCTTCCATTTACTCGTTCATGATGTTGTAAAACAGCCAACTTTGCTGACTTTGTTAAAGCAGCACTCTTTTCAATCATTCGATAAGAAAATGTCGTATGTTTCTTAATTTCAGTAAATTCTGCAGGTGACAGCTTACCATGATGATTTAAAATCCGCTGATTAATTTTTGCCATGCCACTATCTGCAATCAATGCAGCAAGACCTATTTGAATCGATTCTTTTTCAAATCCAAGTCGCTTAGCTAATATAACAGCTAATAGACTAACCGCAACACTATGTTGATACAGATATTCCTCTTTTGTCGTCTGTTTTCCTAAGAGAAAAATAGTCGCTTGATTTTCATATACCCGTTCAATTAAAGGAACAATCATTTGTCTAACTTGGTTAATATCTAATGTTTTACCACTTTGCCATTGGTTAAACATTTTTTGGTAGTCTTTAACAACTTTTTGATAATGTTCATAAAAAGGAACATGCTTCTTTTTAACTTCTCTTCTTTTAATCAGCTCCTGATCAACAGGAAGTACTTTTGTTGGTTTATAAGGTTTTCCATTGGCTAGCTTAGGAGAAACCTCAACACGGTCAATAAAAAAACTGTTTAGTACTTTAATATGCGTAGTTGTTACAATCGTGTCCTTTTCAATAATTGGATAGTTAGTCTGACCAAACACGTCACTAACAATTAAACATTTTTCAACAAGTTGATTGGGATGAACAAACAATTGGTGTCACCTACCTAGAATATAAAGTGATTAATCTTGATTATCTTGATTAATCGTTTCTGGATCGTTTTCTTCTTCTTTTTCTACACAAGCGACTGTTGCTACTTTTTGATCATCTTGCAATCGAATTAATCGAACACCTTGAGCATTACGGCCAGTGATTGAAATCGAATCAATCGGTGTTCTAATCAGAATACCTGAATCCGTCATAATCATTAAATCTTCATCACCTTTAACTGATTTAACAGCAACGACAGAACCGGTTTTGTCGGTTATATTAGCAGTAAAGACACCTTTACCACCTCGATTAATCATCCGATAATCATCTTCGATTGTTCGTTTTCCATAACCATTCTCTGTGACATTTAATATATAGTCGCCAGCTTCGATGATTTCCATCGAAATGACTTGATCATCTTCACGTAATGAAATTCCTTTAACCCCTGCCGCAACTCGACCCATTGAACGAATTTGTTGTTCATCGAATCGAATTAAATAACCATCTTTAGTTGCAATCATGATGTCTTTTGTTCCGTCTGTTAATTGAACTGAAATCAACTCATCTTCGTCACGTAAGCTTAAGGCTATAATTCCATTACGACGAATATTAGCAAATTGACTTAATGATGTTCGCTTAGAGATACCGTGTTTTGTTGTAAAGAATAAATATTTCTCTTCATCAAATTCAGGGACTGAAATGACCGTATTAATCCATTCACCTTTTTCAATTTCTAGAATATTAATTATTGGTAAACCTTTAGCAGCTCGACCGTATTCAGGAATTTGATAGCCTTTCAAACGATAAACTTTTCCTTTATTTGAAAAGAATAAAATCGTATCATGAGTCGATGCTGAAACTAAGTGTTCTACAAAATCATCATCATTTGTACTCATACCTTGAACTCCACGTCCACCACGATTTTGTGTTCTGTACGTTGAAGACGGTAATCGTTTAATATAACCACGATGTGTTAAACAGACAACAATATCTTCCTCTGGGATTAAATCTTCATCTTCAAAGAAGTCAGCACCGCCCATTACAATTTCAGTTCGACGCTCATCGTTATATTTTTCTTTAATCTCAATTAGTTCTTCACGAATAATTTTTAATAATTCTTCTTCATCTGCTAAAACTGTTTTTAATTCACCAATTAGTTTTAATAGATTTTCATACTCTTCTTCAATCTTTTGGCGTTCCAATCCTGTTAATCGCTGTAATCTCATATCGAGAATTGCTTGTGCTTGTTTTTCAGTTAATTTAAAATTCGTAATTAAACCTTCACGAGCAATATCAGCCGTACTAGAGCCTCGAATTAACGCAATAATTTCGTCAATATAATCAAGCGCAATTCGAAGGCCTTCTAAGATATGGGCTCTTTTTTCAGCTTTATCTAACTCAAATTGTGTCCGTCTTTTAATGACATCTTTTTGATGTTCTAAATAATGAGTTAAACTTTCTTTTAAGCTAAGTACTTTAGGTTGTCCATTGACTAAAGCTAGCATATTAATTCCAAATGAAGATTGCAACGCTGTTTGTTTATATAAATTATTTAATAAAACATTTGGATTTGCATCGCGACGAAGCTCCATGACAATCCGCATCCCGTTTCGATCAGATTCATCACGTAAATCAGTAATGCCTTCAATTTTTTTATCGCGAACGAGTTCGGCTATTTTTTCAATTAATTTCGCTTTATTGACTTGGTAAGGTAATTCATTGACGATAATTGTTGTCTTACCATTCTTTTGTTCTTCTATTTCTACTTTTGCCCGAATCGTAATTGAACCTCTACCCGTTTCAAAAGCTTTTCGAATCCCTGATCTGCCTAAAATCAAGCCACCTGTTGGAAAATCAGGACCATAAATGTAGTTTTCCATTAATTCATCAATCGTTATTTCTGGGTTTTCACTGATCGCTAAAATAGCATCAATTGTTTCTCCTAATTGATGCGGTGGTATATTTGTCGCCATCCCAACCGCGATCCCTGACGTTCCATTAACGAGTAAGTTAGGAAAACGAGCAGGTAAAACTTGTGGTTCTCTTTCAGATCCATCATAGTTATCCTGATATTCAACCGTGTTCTTATTTATATCTCGCAATAATTCCATTGCTATTTTGGACATTCTTGCTTCTGTATAACGCATGGCAGCAGCAGGATCACCATCAACTGATCCAAAGTTACCGTGCCCATCAACGAGCATATTTCGATAACTAAAATCTTGCGCCATTCTAACCATTGCTTCATAAACTGCTGAATCACCGTGTGGGTGATACTTACCAATGACATCACCGACGATTCGAGCAGACTTTTTATAAGCTTTATCTGCGTGCATGCCTAAATCATTCATCGCATATAAAATCCGTCTTTGAACTGGTTTTAAACCGTCACGAACATCCGGGATTGCACGTGAAACGATTACGCTCATCGCATAATCTAAAAAGGATGTCCGCATTTCTTTTCCAATACTTATTTCTTGTACTTGGGGACGTTGATTATCCGCCATTCTATTACCTCCTATTAAACTGAGGACCTACATGATCTATTTTAACGTTTCATTAAATTTATACATCTAAGTTTTTCACATAGACTGCATTTTCTTGAATAAAATCTCGTCTTGGTTCAACTTTATCACCCATCAACATATCAAAAATTTGATCTGCTTCAATCGCATCGTGCAATTTCACTTGTAATAGCGTTCGATTATCAGGATCCATTGTCGTTTCCCACAACTGATCGGCATTCATCTCACCAAGACCTTTATATCTTTGTAAACCTGGTTTAGGTTGTTTCGGTAACTCTTCTAAAATGATATCTAGCTCACGATCATCATACGCGTAACGAACTGTTTTCCCTTGTTGTACTTTATACAGTGGTGGTTGAGCAATATAAATGTAACCATGCTCGATTAATGGACGCATAAATCGATAGAAGAACGTCAATAATAATGTCCGAATATGAGCACCATCCACATCAGCATCTGTCATAATAACAACTTTATGATATCTCGCTTTTGTTATATCAAAGTCTTCACCAATTCCAGTACCCATTGCTGTAATCATTGATCTGATTTCATTGTTTGATAAAATTCGATCAAGACGTGCTTTTTCTACGTTTAGAATTTTACCTCGTAATGGCAAGATTGCTTGGAAGTGTCGATCTCTTCCTTGTTTGGCTGAACCTCCAGCAGAATCACCTTCCACGATATATAATTCACTAATTGAAGCATCACGTGAAGAACAATCTGCTAGCTTACCCGGTAGATTAGAAATTTCTAAAGCACCTTTTCTTCTTGTTAATTCCCTCGCCTTTTTAGCTGCTAATCTTGCTCTAGAGGCCATCATCCCTTTATTAACAATAATCCTAGCTGTATCTGGGTTTTCAACTAAAAAGGTAGAAAACATTTCGCTAAAAGCAGAGTCTGTAATCGTCCGTGCCTCACTATTTCCTAGCTTAGTCTTCGTTTGACCTTCAAATTGTGGATCAGGGTGTTTGATTGATACAATTGCCGTAATACCTTCTCTCACATCATCTCCAGAGAGGTTTTCATCATTTTCTTTAAAGATTTTGCTTCTTCTGGCATAATCATTAATCACACGGGTCAAGGCTGTTTTAAAACCTGACTCATGCATTCCACCTTCATGTGTATGAATGTTGTTTGCAAATGAATAGATATTATTTGCATAGCCACTATTATACTGTAGAGCAACTTCGACAATAATATCATCTTCTTCTTTTTCAGCGAAGAATGCTTCATGAATCACTTCTTTTGAACGATTCATGTATTCAACATACTCTTTAATTCCACCTTCGTAATAAAAGCTTTCCTTCTTCTCTCGATCAATTCTCTTATCTTCAAGGCTAATTTTGATTTTTTTATTTAAAAAAGCAAGTTCTCTCACACGGTAAAGCAACGTGTCATAGTCGTATTCAATTGTTTCAGTAAAAATCTCTGGATCCGGACTAAAATGAACACGTGTCCCCGTTATATCGGTTTCTCCAATCACTTGAATTTCAGTATTTAATACACCTCGTTTAAAGTCTAAATAATAGACTTTGTCATCACGGTGAACGAATACTTCTAGTGATGATGATAGGGCGTTTACAACTGACGCACCAACACCATGTAATCCTCCAGAAACTTTATAACCTGAATTATCAAATTTACCTCCAGCATGTAGTTCAGTCATAATCACTTCCACAGCTGGTCTTCCTGTTTTCTCGTGGATCCCAACTGGGATTCCACGGCCGTTATCAATAACAGTTATACTATTATCTTCTTCAATAACGACTTGAATGTCGTCACAATATCCTGCTAGTGCCTCGTCAATACTATTATCTACGATTTCCCAGACAAGATGGTGAAGACCTCTAGAGCTTGTTGAACCAATATACATTCCTGGTCTTTTTCTAACAGCTTCTAAACCTTCTAATACTTGAATTTGATTTTCATCATATTGTGGGACATTTAATAAATTATCATCCATTACCAATTGATTCACCTACACTTTTCCTATAAACCTATTTTAAAAGGTTTTAATTTTTCTATATAAAATCGATATTGATTAATTTAAACTAATTAATAAAATTATTACTTGTCTATAGTCAAAATACGAAATTTTGTATGTGAGATAGCACGGTGATTTCCACTCTAGGTGGACGCTTTCCGCGGGCACGGCCTCAGCTAACTCAGGAAAGAAAATCACTTTCCTGAGTGGATCTTCGGACTCGTGGGACTGCGGTTACTCGTCCCATCGAAGACCGTTTGCTTTTCCCGCTGGAGTCGCCACCTGGCGTTCCAATCACTTTATTCGCTCTATTCAAGTCGTATAGTAGACTTATTTTATTACAATCTATTCGTATTTTTAATTATAAGGATAATATTAAACAGCTAATTTTCTGTTAGTGTGTCACTGTCGGTATAGTCGTCTAAATGGTCAATCATCATTTGTAAGCTTGATCTTTTCTTTAAAGTCAGAATTGATAACGGGCTATAAAAAACATTATCCTTAGTTACAATAATTGTTTTAGTATTATTATTTATATTTGGTGTATCTTCTTGATTCTGTTGGTATTCAATCATTTCTCCATTAATCGTTGAAGACTCGATATACTGTTGGTCGATCATCACAATAATGTCATCTGATTTAATCAATTGCTGATCACCAATGTTAATAAACATCGTTTAGCCTCTTTTCTGATCGGGAATTGTGCCATTTTCGACATAAAAAAGCTCAGCTTTTTCAATCGTCTCATGTTTTACATCACTTACACTTGTTGTTGAAACAAAGGTTTGGACTTTCCCTTGAATCGTATCAAGTAAATGTGATTGACGATACTGATCAAGCTCACTTAACACATCATCTAGTAATAAAACAGGATACTCACCGACTTCTTGTTTGATTAATTCAATTTCTGCTAATTTTAGCGAAAGTGCTGTTGTACGTTGTTGGCCTTGAGAACCATATTTTTGTACATCACGTTGATTAATAAAAAATATAAGATCATCTCTGTGTGGACCATACAATGTTGTTCCACGTTCAATTTCTTTGTGACGATTTTGTTTAAATTTTTCTAAATAGATATTACTTATTTTTTCCTTATTGTCTGTTTCTAATACATCGATTGTCGCCTGATAGTTAATTTCTAACTGTTCCCGTTCCTGACTAATCCGTTTATGAATTTGAATCGCCCAATGTCTCAGTAACTCTAAAAAGATAAATCGCTTTTCAATCACGATACATGCATGTTCAATCAGTTGCTCCGTTAATACATCTAACATGATTAAGTTATCGGTTTGTTTGCGTTGTAAACTTTTTAATAAATGATTTCTCTGTTTTAAAATTTTCTGATATTGACCGAGATGATAAATATAAACAGGTTGAATTTGACCGATTTCCATATCGATAAAACGTCTTCGGACTTGTGGATTACCTTTAACTAAATTGAGATCTTCAGGTGCAAACATAACAACGTTTAAAGCACCAATATAATCACTTAATCGTCTTTGTTCTAAATGATTTAATTTGGCCTTTTTTCCTTTCGATGATAGTTGAATTTCTAAAGGAAATTGTTGATTACGTTTAATAATTGTCCCTTCTATTTTAGCATAGTTTTGATCCCATTGAATTAATTCTTTATCTTTTGACGTCCGATATGATCGGGTGAATGCTAAAAGATAAATAGCTTCCATCAAGTTTGTTTTTCCTTGAGCATTTTCACCGATAATAACGTTAATTCCATTATCAAATATTAAGTCAAGTTCATCATAGTTTCGATAATGTAATAATTTTAGGTTTTTTATATACATTTAAATCATGCCTACCTTTTGATTAAGAAGACCAGGTAGTCTACTTTTTCACAATTTGAAACTGACCGAATTCTTCAACCTCTACTAAATCACCTGGATATAGTTTTTTACCTCGCCGTTGATCAATCTCACCATTGACATGGACTGCAAAATCTTTCAAGAAAAATTTCACACTTCCACCTGAATCAACAATATTAGCTAACTTTAAAAATTGTCCGAGTTGAATGTATTCTGTCTTAATTTGAATATCTGTTGGTTTCATTTGATGACTCCTTTTTAGATCTTTCACAAGATGGTTCCGATCATGTGCCTCTCTCTATTTTACTAAAGATCACAAGATAAGCAAAGTCTCGATTTAATCGGAGTAAAGACTCTAATTAAAAAATAAAATAGAGTGCTGTTCACACTCTATTTTTTCTAGATTAGAAAGTTCTAACCGGTAATATTAGTTGTAAAATGTCTTCATCATTTTCAGGCTTAATAATAAATGGTCGCATCGCACCAGTAAATTCAATTTTTACATTGTCTGATTCAATAATTTTTAATGCATCTAACATGTATTTGGCGCTAAATGATATTTTTAAATCTTCACCCTCGACAGATTCTGAATTTACTTCTTCAATCACTTGACCAACTTCTGGTGTATGACCACTAATCTCTAAGCGATTATCTGATTTAGTTTCAAGTTTAACGACATTATTTTTATTTTCCCTTGCTAATAATGATGCACGATCAATCGCATTTAATAGTTCTTTTGTTTTCGTTAAGATTGTTGTTTTGCTTTGATCAGGAATTAATCTTGATGTTTCAGGGTAATTTCCATCTAATAAACGAGATAAAAAGTATAAATTTTTTGTTTGGAACAAGATTTGATTTTCAGTCACACTGATTGATGTTGTTTCATCATTTTCATCGATAATTTTATTTAACTCAACTAAACTTTTGCCAGGGATGACGACACTATTAAAGTTTAATTGGTTATCTGCTAAATTAATTGGTAAATGACGTGAAGCTAGTCGATGGCTATCTGTTGCAACGAAATTTAATCTTTCTTCTTTTAGAGTCATATTTACACCAGTTAAGATTGGACGTGTCTCTACAGTTGAAACAGCATAGACCGTTTGTTTGATTAATTCTTTTAAAACGGTATTTGTCAACGTAAAACTGTTTTCAGTATAAAGTGTTGGTAATTGTGGATATTCATTTGGATCTTGTCCATTTAAATGAAATTCTGAGCCGCCTGAAATGATATTAACTTTAAATTCATCAGTTGTATTAATTTCGACTGTTTTTAAAGGAAGTTTACGAATAATATCTGGGAAGTATTTTGATTGAACAACAATGCTCCCTGGTTGAATATTTTCAACATGAATGATTCCATTTTCTTCAGTCGGAATAAATGATTCGATTGAGATATCTGAATCACTACCTGTCAGTTTTATTCCTTCGTTAGTCGCTTCAATTTTTATTCCAGTCAAAATAGGAATTGTCACTCTTGATGAGATTGCTTTCATTACATGTTGAATACTTTCTAGTAATAAATCTTTTTGAATTGTAAATTTCATAAAAATCCTCCTAATTGAGAGTCTATTATATATTATTTATTAATAAAAAATAGTAATAATAGTAATAGGGCATGTGATTATGTGGATAACTAAGCAAAGCTTTTTAGATGATAGTTATCCACTTGTTGATAACTTGTTAGTAATGATGAAGTTAAATTCACACTATCCACAATGTGAATAAACTGTTTCTAGTTAGATTGATTTTAATTGTTCGATTAATTCATCGATTTCTTGAGTGAATAATTGATCATCAGTAATTAACTTTGAGATTTTTTCGTGGGCATGTAAAACTGTTGTATGATCACGACCACCAAATTCTTCACCAATTTTAGGTAAAGATAGATCGGTTAGCTCTCGACTGAGATACATCGCAATTTGTCGTGGAAATGCAACAGATCGGGTTCTTTTTTTAGCTGCAAAGTCTTCTAATTTAATATTATATTTTTTTGAAACTAATTCTTGAATGGTATCAACCGTAATTCGCTTTGGTCGTGAGTTAGGAATAATATCTTTAAGCGCCTCAGCAGCTAAGGCCGCATCAATATCTTCGTTAATTAATGATGAATACGCAACAACACGAATAAGTGCACCTTCTAATTCTCTAATGTTTGTATCGATTTGATTGGCGATATATAACATCACTTCATTAGGAATGTCTAACCCTTCAGCTTTGGCTTTTTTACGTAGAATTGCAATCCGAGTTTCTAAATCTGGTGGGGTGATATCAGTAATAAGTCCCCATTCAAATCTTGAACGTAATCGATCTTCCAATGTTGGAATTTCTTTAGGTGGTCGATCACTTGAAATAATAATTTGTTTACTTTCTTCATGTAATGTATTAAAAGTATGGAAAAATTCTTCTTGTGTTTGTTCTTTTCCTGCTAAAAATTGAATATCATCAACTAAAAGGATGTCGACATTGCGATATTTATTTCTAAATTGCTCTGTTTTATTGTCACGAATTGAATTAATAAATTCGTTTGTAAACTTTTCAGATGATAAGTAAACGACATTTGCATCTGGATTATTTTCAATAATATAATGACCAATTGCATGCATTAAGTGTGTTTTACCGAGCCCAACACCACCGTAAATAAACAGTGGATTATAAGCCTTAGCTGGTGCTTCTGCAACTGCGAGTGAGGCAGCGTGTGCAAAGCGGTTACCTGATCCAATCACAAATGTCTCAAATGTATATTTATCATTAAGCATCGTATTTGTACGTAGTTCATGATTGGTATGAATAACGGCAGGTTTTTGTTTAATTTTATCAATCTTTTCTTGATCCTTTTCTTCTTCTGCAGAAATAAACTTCACATTTAAATTAGCTCCAGTCACTTCAAAAATTGCATCAGAAATTAGTTCAGTATATCTATTTTCTAACCAATGACGTGCGAATTCGTTAGGAGCTGATACAGTTAAAAAATCATTATCAAGATGATGAGCTTTTGTATTTTTAAACCATGTCTCAAAACTCTCATTAGCTATTTTCTGTCTGATCTTATCAAGCGTTCTAGCCCATAAATCATCAATGTTCTCCATTAATAAGCCCCTTTCTTTATCTGATAATGGAATTGAATACATATGATTGATATTCTTAATTTTTAAGAATAAGGATGTGGTTGTTTAGGATAGAGGATTAAAAAACCTCTCATAATCTATCTTTAAACAAATGAAAAATAGATCGAAAGGTTTACTTTTAATGGGAGTGTATAAACAAATTTAAAATATTCATAGACTTATACAGTTATCCACATATATGTTAATCATTCAATCTACACAGATGTGAATAACTGTCCACAAGTTATTCACAAGCTGTGGATAGTTACTCACTTTATTAAAATATTTATGAATTATTAACAATAATTTTAGCAAAAAAGATTTTGATTTGCAAGGTGATTCGACACTTATCCACATTAAAAAACAACTGTTCACAATTATTATCCACAGGTAGTTAATATGTGATTAAGTTGTCTATATGTTGTGTGGATAGTTATTTTTTTAAAAAAAGAGCTTGAGTAGTTTGTGGACAAGTTGTTATCATTAAGGACATGTAAAAAAATAATTTGTTTTAATGTTGACAGATGACAAAGCTTTTCATTATAATGTATTAGGTTATGGTATGTTTAAAGAAGGATTTTTAATTCCTCAGGGGGTGTAATATAAATGAAACGCACATTTCAACCAAAAAATCGTCAACGTAAAAAAGTTCACGGATTTCGTAAACGTATGAGTACAAAAACTGGTCGTAACGTTTTAGCTCGTCGTCGTAAAAAAGGAAGAAAAGTATTATCAGCATAGACCACTGACAACATTTCAGTGGTCTTTTTTCCATTTTAATTAGCAATAAGTTATACTGGAGGATAAGTGAATGAGAAAAGTCAATCGATTAAAATCAAATGATGAGTTTCAAAAAGTGTTTAAACAGGGGAAATCATTTGCAAATCGACAATTGGTACTGTATTATCTTCCAAAACTAGGGCAATCAAATTTTCGCGTAGGTTTGTCGGTGTCAAAAAAAATTGGTAACGCTGTCGTTAGAAATAAAGTTAAACGTTATTTAAGACAAGCCATTCATGAACTGGAAGCAAAAATTAATCAAGAATATGATCTTGTTATCATTGCTAGACAGCCTGTAAAAGAAATGAACTTTCATCAAATCAAAAAAAGTTTAACTCATGTGCTATTGAATTCAAAAATTATCGGTAAATAATTGATGGTACTTCTTCAAAACGGTATAGTGTTAAAGTAGTATTAATCTTGAGATAGTGATAAAATAGCAATTGAGTTTTACATATAGTGTATCAATGTAAGTTAAGGAGGAAAATTATGCGTAAGAAAAAGGTCTTAATTGCTGTGGCCTTACTTTTGTTAGTGTTAGTCTTAGCTGGCTGTGGGAATGTTAATGAACCGATTACAGCTGAAAGTGAAGGGTTTTGGAATTCATTCTTCGTTTATCCATTATCATGGTTAATAAAGAGTGTAGCAGGATTTTTTGCAGGGAGTTACGGTTGGGCAATTGTAATTGTAACAATTTTAATTCGTTCACTATTGATCCCATTAAATATTAAACAATTAAAGAGTACTCAAGCAATGCAAGAGATTCAACCAAAGATTAAAGAATTACAAGAAAAATATAGTTCTAAAGATGCAAAAACACAAGAAAAATTACAAAAAGAACAAATGGAGTTATTCCAAAAACATAATGTGAATCCATTAGCAGGTTGTTTACCAATGTTTGTTCAAATGCCGATTATGATCGCATTGTATCAAGCAATTACACGAACACCTGGATTGCAAGATGGCACATTTTTATGGTTTGAATTAGCTGAAAAAGATCCATACTATATTTTACCAATTATTGCAGCAGGAGCAACATTTTTACAACAAAAATTAACAATGGCTGGTTCTGGATCAGGACAAGCTGCAGCCAACCCACAAATGTCGATGATGATGTATATGATGCCACTTATGATTGGTGTTATGTCATTGTATTTCCCAGCGGCTCTGTCATTATATTGGGTTGTTGGTAACGTATTTATGGTTTTCCAAACAATTTTTATTAGAAAGCCGTTTAAATTCCAACAAAAAGCGGGAGGAAATCAATCGTGAAACAGGTAACTGCTTCTGGACAAACTCTAGACGACGCGATTCAATCTGCTTTAGAGCAACTGAATATGAGTAAGGATCGTGTAGACATAGAGGTTATTGATGAAGGTAAAAAGGGTATGTTTGGTATTTTTGGTGCTAAACGTGCAATTGTAAAAGTATCAATTAAAGAAGATCCAATTGAACAAGCAGGAAACTATCTCAAAGAAATCACGCGTTCATTTGCAGATGATATTCAAATTGAGATTAAACAAGAGCAAAATAATGTGACATTTGATTTGTCAGGTGAAAAAATAGCAATGGTAATCGGTAAACGTGGTCAAACGCTTAATGCGATTCAGCACCTTGTACAAGTGATGTTAAATCGTCATTCAACTGATTTTTATCGGATTGTAGTTGATGCGGAAGGTTATCGTGCTAGACGTGAAGAAACTCTGAAGCAATTAGCCAATCGATTAGCAGACAAAGCAATTAAAATCAAAAGAAATGTCACGTTAGAACCGATGCCGTCATATGAGCGAAAAGTGATTCATAGTATGTTACAAGATAATCCAAAAGTAGAAACACATTCAGATGGCTCAGATCCTAATCGATTTGTTGTGATTAAGCCAATTTTAAAAAAATAGTTTAAACTAAGTGATCGGATGATCACATAGTTAATGGTAAAGGTTTTGTTTACTTTAAATGTAGACAAAACTTTTTTTATATTGTTCAATTAAATCTGAAGAAGATATTGATGTAAAAAGGAGATGAAAGGATAAACAAATCATCCACATGTTGATAACCCGAACAGTTTGTTACAATCTGTTCGGGTTATTTATATGAATAAATAATTGTGGATAGTTGTGCTACACTAATAAAAGTTACTCACATGTTTATAACTTATTCATTAAATTAAGAAGAAAAGTTTCCTTTTTTGATGATTTTATGATAGTCTATAACGTTGTAATGTTGATTACAAAATTTAATTTTTTTATATAAATAGATAATTAAATATTGGAGGTGAAGTGGATGAATGATGACACAATTGCAGCAATATCAACACCACTTGGAGAAGGAGCAATTGGTATTGTCAGACTAAGTGGCGAAGAAGCTGTTAAAATTGCAAATCGAATTTTTACTGGATCAGATTTAACGAAAGTTGATTCACATACCATTCATTATGGAAAAATTGTTGATCCAAAAACAGATGAAATGATTGAAGAAGTTATGATTAGCTTAATGCGAGCACCAAAAACATTTACTCGAGAAGACGTTGTTGAAATTAATTGTCACGGAGGATTAGCTTCTGTGAATCGATTATTAGAGTTAGTGCTAGAACGAGGTGCACGATTAGCTGAACCAGGTGAATTCACAAAACGGGCATTTCTTAATGGCCGAATTGATTTATCACAAGCAGAAGCTGTGATGGATTTAATTCGGGCAAAGACAGATAAGGCGATGGATGTTGCAATTAAACAGCTTGATGGAAAATTGTCAAAATTAATTCAACGCTTACGCCAAAATTTAATTGAAACAGTCGCCCACGTAGAAGTGAATATTGATTATCCAGAGTATGATGACGTCGAAGAAATGACAAAAGGTGTTTTATTAGAAAAAACAACTGACGTTTATCAAGAAATAGAAAAACTTTTACTGATGGCCAAACAAGGGAAGATATTAAGAGAGGGGATCTCAACTGCGATTATCGGTCGTCCAAACGTTGGTAAATCATCGTTATTAAATACACTTGTCCAAGAAAATAAAGCAATCGTTACTGATATCCCTGGAACAACGAGAGATATTATTGAAGAGTATGTCAATATTCGAGGTGTGCCACTCAGATTAATTGATACAGCTGGGATTCGCGAAACAGAAGATATTGTTGAAAAAATCGGTGTCGAACGTTCGAGACAAGCATTAAAAGAAGCGGATTTAATTTTACTCGTATTAAATAACAATGAAACTTTATCAGATCAGGATCGACAATTGTTTGAACTTGTAAATGATTTAGAATTAATTGTGTTGATTAATAAAACAGATTTAGCAGATAAATTAGCTCGGAATGAAGTGGAACAGTTAGCAAACGGTCACCCCATTGTATCAACTTCTTTAATTGAAGAACGAGGGATTGACGAATTAGAAGAAGCGATCACATCACTCTTCTTTGGCGGTCAGTTGGAAAGTGCTGATATTTCATACGTATCAAATGTACGACATATTCAATTATTAAAACAAGCGATGTCTGCGCTTGATGAGGCCAAATCAGCAATTGATTTAGGAATGCCATTAGATTTAATTCAAATTGATGTTACAAGAGCGTGGAGTATATTAGGAGAAATTGTTGGTGATACCGTTCATGATAGTTTAATTGATCAACTCTTTTCTCAATTTTGTTTAGGAAAATAATCAAACTAAAGGAGTGAATAAAAATGGTTTATGATGCAGGTCATTATGATGTGATTGTGATTGGATCTGGACATGCAGGAGTTGAAGCTGCCAATGCATCAGCTAAACGAGGGGCAAATACACTCATGTTAACATTAAACTTAGATATGATCGCCTATATGCCGTGCAACCCATCAATTGGTGGGCCTGCAAAAGGGGTCGTCGTAAGGGAAGTCGATGCCCTTGGTGGTTTAATGGGTCAAGTAATTGATAAAACATATATTCAAATGCGAATGTTAAATACAAGAAAAGGGCCTGCTGTTCGAGCATTGCGCGCACAAGCAGATAAGCCACTATATATCGCAGAAATGAAACATCAGCTTGAAAAATTAGATCATTTAACAATTCGACAAGCAATGGTTGAAAAATTAATTGTCGAAGATGGTGTCTGTAAGGGCGTTATTACAGAAACCGGCGCAGCTTATTATGCAAAATCAGTTGTAATTACAACTGGAACATTTATGCGAGGGACAGTTAATATTGGTGAAATTTCTTATCAAAGTGGGCCGAATAACCAAAGACCTTCAGTTAAATTGTCCGAAAATCTTGAGGAACTAGGTTTTAAACTTGTTCGATTTAAAACAGGCACACCACCTAGAATTCATTCAAAATCAATCGATTATTCGAAAACTGAAATACAACCAGGAGATGATCAGCCTGGACATTTTTCATATGAAACAAAGGATAAGATAATTGATCAAATTCCATGTTGGTTAACACATACGAATGAAGTGACTCATAAAATTATTGATGATAATTTAAGCCTTTCATCAATGTACTCAGGTCAGATTAAAGGTGCAGGTCCAAGATACTGTCCATCAATTGAAGATAAAGTCGTTCGCTTTCATGATAAGCCACGACACCAAATCTTTTTAGAGCCAGAAGGTCGTGAAACAGAAGAAGTTTACGTTCAGGGACTATCAACATCACTACCCGAATCAATTCAAGAAAAAATGGTACGCTCAATTGCGGGTTTGGAAAAGGCTGAGATTATGCGTTCTGGTTACGCAATTGAGTATGATACGGTTGTGCCAACACAACTATGGCCAACATTAGAAGTTAAAAATATTAAAGGTTTATATACAGCAGGCCAAATTAATGGGACATCGGGCTATGAGGAAGCCGCAGGCCAGGGATTAATAGCAGGTATTAACGCTGCAGCCAGTGCCTTAAATATTGAAGAACTTGTTCTGGACCGTTCACAAGGATATATCGGTGTCTTAATTGATGATTTAGTAACTAAGGGGACGAGTGAACCTTATCGCTTATTAACATCTCGAGCTGAATATCGTTTATTACTTCGTCATGACAATGCAGACATCCGATTAACTGAAATCGGTTATCGTCTCGGTTTAATTGATGAGGAACGTTATCAAAAGTTCCAAACTAAGCTTACTTTAATCAAAGAAGAACAAGAAAGATTACAAAAGCAAACGATCAAGCCTTCAGATGAGTTGAATGTTGCCTTAGAAAAAGTTAATGAAAGTCACTTAAAAGAACCAGTTAAAGCATTAGATTTGATGAGAAGACCTGAGATTGACTATTCGTTTATTACTCAGTTTGCACCAGCAGACAAAGAAATTCCCAATGATGTCATTGAACAAATTGAAATACAAGCAAAATATTCAGGTTATATTGAAAAATCATTACAACAAGTTGATCGAATGAAGAAGATGGAAGAGAAGAACATTCCTGAAAATATCGATTATGATGCAATTAGTGGTTTGAAAGAAGAGGCTAAATTAAGATTGAAAGAAGTTCGACCTCTGTCAGTTGGTCAAGCTTCACGTATCTCTGGTGTTAACCCAGCAGATATTTCGATATTACTCGTATATATTGAACAAGGTAAGATCGCAACAGTTAGTTAGCTTGAAAATTTAAAATTATGAATGGAATGAAAAAAATGACCCCTGAACAATTTGTCGCAGAACTTAACAAAAATGGGATTTCACTTTCTGAACAACAAATCAATCAGTTCAAAACTTATTTTGAGACGTTAGTTGAATGGAACGAAAAAATGAATTTGACCGCAATTACCGAACGATCAGAAGTCTATTTAAAACATTTTTTCGATTCAATTACAGCAAGCTTTTATTTTAACTTGGATCAACCTTATACAATTTGTGATGTAGGGGCTGGAGCTGGATTTCCTAGCATCCCATTGAAAATTTGTTTCCCACAATTAAAGATAACAATTGTTGACTCGTTAAAAAAGAGAATTGGTTTTTTAAATCATTTAGCAATTGAATTAGGGTTGACAAATGTGCAATTTCATCACGATCGTGCTGAAACATTTGCACGCAATAAACAATTTCGTCAACAGTTCGATCTAGTTACAGCTCGTGCAGTTGCGAAGATGAGTGTATTGTCTGAACTTTGCTTACCATTAGTAAAAGAAAATGGTAAGTTTATTGCATTAAAAGGACCAAATGCTGAAGTTGAACTAGATGAAGCAAAATATGCAATTAAAATATTAGGTGGTAAAACATCAAACTTATATAAAATAAATTTACCTGATAATCAAGGTGAAAGAAATATCATTATTGTTGATAAAGTTAAACCAACGCCAAAGACATATCCAAGAAAACCTGGGACACCAAATCGTGAACCGCTAGCTAATTAAATTAATCCACGCAGTAAAATTTGCTGCGTGGATTTTGTTATTTTGTCGAAAAAAGTTTAATATCATATTTTTTATGATATTAAAGGAATTTGTGATAGAATAATAGAAGTATATAGTAGTCGATTTAATTTTAACAAAGTATGATTATTTTAAATTGTTTCACGTGAAACATTTTAAATTACTGATCGATTATTATTTGAAGAAAAGGTGGTGTTTATTATTTTACCTCCATTTAGTCGAATGTTCGGTATGGGTGACAAAGAAACAATTGAGTCGATCGAAGAGTTTAAACAGGACGAGGTTGTTCAGCTATCAATCAATCATATTTCACCAAATCGGTACCAACCAAGAACAATATTCAATCCTGAAAAAATTGATGAGCTTGCTCAGACGATACATACTCACGGAATGATTCAACCGATTGTTGTCCGTAAAGTTGTAGACGCAGATCAGGAATATGAAATAATTGCCGGTGAACGTCGTTACAGAGCGGTTAAACAGTTAGGTTGGACAGAGATTCCCGCGTTGATTCGTCAAATGAATGATAAGGAAACAGCTTCTGTTGCATTAATTGAAAACTTACAAAGAGAAGAATTGACAGTGATTGAGGAAGCAAGAGCTTATCAACAACTGATTGAAATTCATGAACTAACTCAAGAAGCATTAGCTCAAAGATTAGGGAAAAGTCAATCAACGATCGCTAATAAATTAAGATTATTAAAGCTTCCAGATCCAATTCAACAAGCAATTATGAATAAATCAATTACCGAACGACATGCTCGGGCATTAATTGTTTTAAAAGACGAAGCAAAACAAATTTTATTATTAAATGAAGTTATTGAAAAACAATTAAATGTAAAACAGACAGAAGAAAAAATCGCTAGACTACTATCAAATCAACCAAAGAAAAAGCGTCCTAGACTTAAAGGTTTTAATAAAGACATGCGAATTGCGATGAACACGATTCGGCAATCACTAAATATGGTTACTGATACAGGTGTTAAATTAGAGACAGAAGAAGAGGATTTAGAAGAATACTATCAAATTACAATAAAAATCCCTAAAAATAAGTAATGCTATCATAAATATTTTACAGAAAAAAAGAGTGATAACTGTGATAAATCAGCTATCACTCTTTTTTTATCTGAGTCTAACTAAGACAAATATCGACTATTTCAGAATATCCACTTATTAACCATGTATAATGTTTAAAAAAATGATAGAATAGAATTAAGAGTTTTTAAAATAGGTAGGTGACATAATGGGAAAAGTAATTGCCATAGCCAACCAAAAAGGTGGCGTAGGTAAAACAACATCGGCAGTTAACTTGAGTGCAGGATTAGCACACTTGGGTAACAAAACACTATTAGTTGATATTGATCCGCAGGGTAATGCAACTAGTGGGATTGGAATTAACAAAGCTGATATTGATCAGTGTATTTATAATGTTCTTATAGATGATTTAACAACAGCAGATGTAACTGTTTCAACAAATATTCCTAATTTAGACGTGATACCAGCAACGATTCAATTAGCTGGAGCTGAAATAGAGTTAGTGCCAACAATATCTAGAGAAATCAGACTTAAAAAAGCATTAGAGTCATCAGTTGATCAATATGACTATATTATCATTGATTGTCCACCTTCACTCGGGTTGCTTACACTTAATTCATTAACAGCAGCAGATAGTGTAATTATCCCCGTTCAATGTGAATATTACGCACTAGAAGGCTTAAGTCAATTATTAAACACTGTTCGGTTAGTACAAAAACATCTTAATAAGCAATTAAAAATTGAAGGTGTATTATTGACAATGCTCGATGCTCGCACTAACTTAGGATTACAAGTTATTGAAGAAGTTAAAAAATATTTTCAAGATAAAGTTTATAACTCGATAATTCCTAGAAATGTTCGGTTAGGTGAGGCACCAAGTCATGGTCAACCAATCATAACGTATGATCCAAAGTCAAAAGGTGCAGAAGTGTATCTTGAATTAGCAAAGGAAGTGATGGTCAGTGGCGAGAGGGTTAGGTAAAGGTATAAATGCTTTTTTCCCCGAATTAGAAGAATTAGATGAAAAATCTAATGAAATCATTGAGCTAGACATTTCTGAATTAAGACCAAATCCTTATCAACCGAGAAAAACATTTCAAGTTGAAGCGATTGAAGATTTAAAAAACTCAATTTTAGAGTATGGCATTATTCAGCCTTTACTTGTACGAAAGACAATCAAAGGTTATGAAATCATTGCAGGAGAGCGCCGTTACCGAGGTGCGAAAGAAGCAAATTTAGCAACGGTTCCTGTCATTATTAAAGAATTGAACGACCAAAAAATGATGGAACTCGCTCTACTTGAAAATTTACAACGTGAAAATTTAACCCCGATTGAGGAAGCGCAAGCTTATGTTAATTTGATGGAATCATATCAATTGACTCAAGAGGAGTTGTCTAAAAAACTTGGCAAGAGCCGGCCACACATTGCGAATCATGTGAGATTACTTCAATTACCTGAGCAAGTAACAGCGATGATTAACAATGGTGAATTGTCAATGGGGCATGGTAGAGCATTACTGAGTTTAAAAAATAAGCAAATACTCACTGAAGTTGTCAAAAGAATTAGCAAAGAAAAATTAAATGTCAGACAAGTTGAAACGCTTGTTCAGCAATTAAATGAACCGAAACCGAAAGTAAGCAAAGAAAAAGTTAAAAAGGACGTTTTTATTGCAGAATATGAAAATCGCTTAAGAGATCATTTTGGTACGGGAGTTAAAATCCATCAAGGAAAAAATAAAGGAAAAATAGAAATCGAATTTTATAATAATGATGATTTAAATCGAATTATTGACTTATTTAATCATTAAAAGTTTAAACCAAACTGGACACTTCATTTCTTACAAGAGAGTTAGATGGAGTGTCCAGTTTTAATTTGTTTCACGTGAAACAATATTAACTAGACTGGTTGATCATTTATTGAGATATTTGTTTGGATTCAGTCAATAAGTATTCAGAATAGGATAATGCACGTGAAATCACTTTAGCTTGCTGTGTAACAAGGTGTAGACGTGTGTTTTGAAGAGTTAAATACCCCATTGAAGAACTAACATTAACAATCCCAGTTATATTAAGATCACCAACCTCTGGTAGTTCCTTATTCATTGCTAAACCTGGTTTCAAAGGTCCAGTGCTAGCAGTAATTTTACCAATTGATTGACTCCGACCTAGGCATGCATCAATTGCAATAATGAATCGATTTTTGTGTTTTTGCTTAATGTAATCCAGTTGAGAGACCAAATTTAAAGCATGAATTGTTTTTTCTAATGTACCATAGACAAAAAAACGAGAATGACTTCTTTTTGTTAATAGTGAGCCGACAATTGGTCCAAGAGCATCACCTGTTGAACGATCAGACCCAATACAAATAACGATAAGTTCTGCTACTGGATCTGGTAATGATTGATAAATGAAACGCCCAATTTTTTGCTCAACGAACAGCTCCCGATAGTTCAAGCTCAATTTATTCATTTGATGATAAGTTGGACTAGATAATTTCATAGTTTGCTGACCTCCAACATATTTTTATTAGTATACGATTGAAGATTTGTTTCTATACGTGAAAATGGAGGTTCACAAATGAAAAAAATATTACAATTAAGTTTTCTAATATTAGGGATTGTTATTGGTGCAGGTTATGCATCAGGCAGAGAAATATGGTTGTTTTTTGGTGCGAATGGTGGACGAGCTGTTTTATTATTTACAGTGTTATTTGGTGTGTGTTGCTACAGCGTTCTCGATATTTCATATCAAAAACAAACAAATCACTATCAACAAATATTAGAAACAATTGTTAATGATAAATTTGCTGGGCTATATGATCTGTTAATGTTTGTCTATTTAATTTTAACAATTGTGATTATGATAGCCGGTAGTGGAGCGGCCTTAGAGGTCTACCAATTACCAAGCTGGATAGGAATTAGTTTAATTGCGATTATGTTGGTATGGGCATTTAGCTTTTCTCTTGATCAAGTGATAGAAATTAATACGATTTTATTGCCGGTTCTTTTAATCACGTTACTAGCGATATTAACGATGTTTATTAAGCAAGAACCAGCGATTGAACATGTTACAGTGTCAAAAGTAAATTACTTTAAAGCAATTTCATTTACTTCAGTAAACTTACTACCAATCATTTCTGTTGTTGGGGCAGTAGGGAAGAAGATAAAAACAAAAAAAGAAGTGATTTATACTGCGATAATTTCCACAATAATATTAGCAGGTCTATCGTACATTTATAATTATAGTTTGACATTAATTCAATCCGAAATTGATTTATTTGAAATGCCGATCTACGGAATATTAATTCGGTTTCCAGGTTTTGTGTTGTTATTCGTTACAATCATTATCTGGATTGCTATCTTTGCGACAGCAGTGGGAGCCTTACTCGGATTAATCACTAGGATTCAAAATAACTATCAGATCAGTCAATTTAAGGTTGCCCTTACTTTAACGCTTTTGTTAGTGCCGTTCTCTTTAACAGGCTTTCAATTTTTAATTGAGCTTATCTATCCGGCCTATGGGGTACTGAATTTATATATATTATTCAAGTTAATTTTGTATCCAGTTAAAGACTATAGAGTAGAAAAGTGATATGATTAATATAGAAATATGCAAGAGAGGTTGAGCTAAATTGAATAAAGATTATCAACTGAATGATCATGTTGAAATGAAAAAACCACATCCTTGTGGAACAAATCATTGGCAAATCATTCGCATGGGTATGGATATTCGAATAAAATGTCAAGGTTGTGATCATCGTGTTTTAATACCACGTAAGAAGTTTGAAAAAGGTTTAAAGAAGGTCCTTAAATCAAGTGACTAAAAAGACATCCGAAAATGTTTCACGTGAAACATTTCGTTAAACAAGCTGAAAAGATCGACTGTTTAGCTAATATACGTAGAATAGCGGGTTATCTGACGGTAAAAACAGCATGAAATTGAATATATGATAAACTTGAGTTTTATTTGAATGAAAACTATAATGGAACTGAAGTAACGTTATAGTAACGGGTATATGATTAAGGAGTGGAGTTTAGTATGGCATTGACAGCAGGAATAGTTGGCCTCCCAAACGTCGGTAAATCAACATTATTTAATGCGATTACACAAGCAGGCGCAGAGGCAGCTAACTACCCGTTTTGTACAATTGATCCAAACGTTGGAATTGTAGAGGTACCAGACCACCGTTTGAATAAATTAACAGAACTAGTTAAACCGAAAAAAACGGTCCCAACAGCTTTTGAGTTTACTGATATTGCAGGTATTGTTAAAGGGGCAAGTAAAGGAGAGGGTCTAGGCAACCAATTCCTCTCAAATATTCGTCAAGTAGATGCAATATGTCATGTTGTTCGTTGTTTTGAAGATGAGAACATTACACACGTTTCAGGAAAAGTCGATCCAATTTCAGATATAGAGACGATTAACCTCGAGCTGATTTTAGCCGACCTTGAAACAATATCTAAGCGACTTGATCGTGTTGAAAAATTATCACGACAAAAAGATAAAGAGGCAATGTATGAGTTTGAAATTTTGTCTAAGTTGAATGAAGCTTTTGAGGTAGAACGTCCAGCACGTTCTGTTGAGTTTACTGAAGACCAACTAAAGTATGTCAAAGGCTTGCATCTATTGACGCAAAAACCAGTACTTTACGTAACAAACGTGTCAGAGGATGGAATCCAAGATGCGGATCAAAATCCGTATGTCCAAAAAGTACGAGCATTTGCAGAAAAAGAAGAAGCGGAAGTAGTTGTGATCAGTGCAAAAGTTGAATCAGAAATAGCTGAACTTGATGGCGAAGAGAAGCAAATGTTCTTAGAGGAACTAGGCATTCCTGAATCTGGTTTAGATCAATTAATTCGAGCAACATATCAATTATTAGGTTTAGCAACTTATTTTACAGCTGGTGAACAAGAAGTAAGAGCATGGACATTTAAAAAAGGGACAAAGGCACCACAAGCAGCAGGAATTATTCATACAGACTTTGAAAGGGGCTTCATCCGAGCGGAAACTGTCTCTTATGATGACCTTTTAGATGCTGGTTCGATGACTGTTGCTAGAGAACGTGGCAGAGTCCGATTAGAAGGAAAAGAATATATCGTAAAAGATGGCGATGTCATTCATTTCCGCTTTAACGTATAAAAACTTATTTTAACTTGGTACTTGCTAAAACAGTAAAGTTTTGATATAATTTTTGATTGTGAGTAATGAAAGTAGTTACTCCTTGCTCTTTGATCAATCAAAGAGCCGCTAAGACCAAAAGGAGGTGTAGACGGATGACAAAATATGAAATTATGTACATCATCCGCCCAAACATTGAAGATGAGGCTAAAACAAACGTTATAGAACGTTTTAACTCAATTCTTACTGATAATGGCGCGGAAATCGAAAAAGTTGATGAAATAGGCAAAAAACGTTTTGCATATGAAATCAATGATTTTCGTGATGGTTATTATGTTGTGATTAACTTCAAATCAGATGATCGAGCAATTAACGAATTTGATCGTTTAGCTAAATTCTCTGATGATATTCTTCGTCACTTAATCGTTCGTGAAGAAGACTAATAATTAGGAGGGGTTCTCATGTTAAATCGTGTCGTATTAGTTGGCAGATTAACGAAGGATCCAGACTTACGCTATACTGCAAATGGTACTGCAGTAGCTAACTTTACCGTAGCGGTAAACAGACCTTTTTCTAACCAACAAGGAGATCGAGAAGCAGATTTTATTAACTGTGTCATTTGGAGAAAGCAAGCAGAAAGTTTAGCAAACTACATGAGTAAGGGTAGTCTTATTGGTGTAGATGGCCGAATCCAAACAAGATCTTATGATGGACAAGATGGAAAAAGAGTCTATGTTACAGAAGTTGTCGCTGATACTGTTCAATTTTTGGAAAGTCGAAATAGTAACAGAGGAGCTTCGGCAGGTAGTGGCGGACAAGGGTCTGGAAATTATCAAAATGAACAAAGCCAGAACCAACAGCAAATGCCAAGTCAGAATGAGTCAAATCAGCAGCGTAATGTAAGTGAAAGCTTAGAACCAATTGATATATCAGATGATGATCTACCATTTTAAGAAGTAAAGGAGTGTTTTAGATGGCACCTCGTCGAGGAGGACGCTCAAGACGTCGTAAAGTATGCTATTTCACAGCAAATGGCATTACACATATTGATTATAAAGACGTTGATCTATTAAGAAAGTTCGTTTCAGAGCGCGGTAAAATTTTACCACGTCGTGTAACAGGAACTTCAGCAAAATATCAACGTAAATTAACAAGAGCAATTAAACGTGCTCGTCAAATGGCATTATTACCATTTGTAGCTGAATAAGATAACAATACAAAACCTATCTTTCTTGTGTCCGATAATTTTTATCGAATACATTAGAGATAGGTTTTTTGTTTTTCTAATAGTTGAATTAAGCCAAAAAAGCTTACGATTAAATGATACATGAGTATTATTTTTAATTAAAAATAAATAATAATATTGACATTTTATTTATACGTGCTAACATATAGTAAAAATTCTAAATAATTAGATAATAATTAAAAAACAAGGACGAAGACATATTAATTGGAGCTACTTTTTAGAGAGCTGATGGTTGGTGCAAATCAGTATTTAGATCAATTGATTCCACTTCTGAGTTGTTAAGCCGAACTAAACAAGTAAGCTTAACCGTTTATGGACGTTACCCAGAAAACCAATTAAGAATTGATTGTTTAACAATCAATAAAATTAGGGTGGCACCGCGGAGATCTGACATTAACTTTTCGCCCCTTACGAATGAACGTAATGGGTGGAAAGTTTTTTAATTTTTAAAAGAAAGGGGTAAAGCATAGCTGTTTGTTGTTCATAAGTTCAATCTAATAAATCATAACAATAAGGGGAATGATCAAATGACTTATCGAGTATTAATTAGTGATCCACTGAGTGAAGATGGAATTTACCCACTAAGAGAAGCAGATAATTTAGAAATTGACATTATCACAGATTTAACACCAGAACAATTAGTAGAGAAAATTGCTGATTATGATGCACTACTTGTTCGTAGTCAAACAAAAGTGACGAAAGAAATTATCGATGCAGCTAAAAACTTAAAGATTATTGGTCGAGCAGGTGTCGGGGTCGATAATATTGATCTGAAAGCTGCAACTGAAAATGGTGTCATTGTTGTTAATGCACCTGACGGGAATACGAACTCAGCAGCTGAACACACAATTGCGATGTTAACTGCATTAGCTAGAAAGATCCCACAAGCATATTACGCATTAAAAAATAAAAAGTGGGACCGTAAGACATATGTTGGTGTTGAATTAAAAGGAAAAACTTTAGGTGTCATTGGTCTAGGTCGCATTGGGCGAGAAGTTGCTTTAAGAGCTAAAGGGCAGCGAATGAATGTGATTGCCTATGATCCATTTTTAACAGCTGAAAAAGCTGAACAGATGGGTGTTAGCCAGGGAACTGTAGAAGAGGTTGTTCAAGCTGCAGATTTTATTACGATTCATACACCATTATTAAAAGAAACGAAAAATCTTATTAATAAAGCGATGTTTGAAAAAATGAAGCCAGGCGTGCAATTAATTAACGTTGCTCGCGGTGGAATTATTAATGAGGAAGATCTATACGAAGCAATTGTTGCTGGAAAGGTTGCAGGAGCTGCACTTGATGTGTTCGAGGTTGAGCCAGCAACAGACAATAAGTTGTTAGACTTACCAGAAGTAATTGCAACGCCACACTTAGGAGCAAGTACGATTGAGGCACAAGAAAGTGTTGCTGTTGATGTCAGTCATGATGTTGTCCGCTTATTAAGTGGAGTACCAGTTAAGAACCCAGTTAACATGCCGGCAGTACCAAAAGATATTATGAAAAAAATTGAACCTTATTTTTACTTAGCTGAAAAACTCGGTCGATTTTTAACAAACTTGTCTGATGAAGTGATTAAAGAAATTAATATTTCATATTCAGGTGAACTGCATAATCTTGAAGTAGCACCGATCACTCGTAATACTGTTAAAGGCTTATTGAAACCACATTACGGTGAGCGAATTAATGATGTCAATGCAGCTTATTTAGCTGAACAGCAAGGGATTGTCATTAATGAAAACAAGACAAGCGATGGAAAAGATTTTACCAATTTAATTAAAGTTGAAATCGTCACAGATACTGAAGCAAAAGCTGTTTCAGGAACGCTATTAAAAGGCTTTGGTCCACGAATTGTCCAGATTGAAGATTACCGAGTTGATCTTGTTCCAGAAGGTCATCTAATCTATATTCATCATAAAGATCAACCAGGTGCGATCGGTCGAGTTGGGACTCAATTAGCGAAAAAGGATATTAATATTGCAACGATGCAAGTTGGTCGAAAAGATGTTGGTGGCGCTGCAATTATGCTACTAACCGTTGATGCAGAAGTAACCGATCAAGATTTACAAATATTACTTGATTTAGAGGACATTTATAAAGTCAGCGCAGTGGAGTTATAAAACGAAAACAGCAATGCTTCCTAATAAGAATCTAGGGAGCATTGCTATTTTTATCTTGAATCTAGCTGTCATTTCATTTTTTCCTTTTTATAAGTGAAGCGGAGGCGAATTAAGAAGCCAATTGCTGCACTTGTTAAACCAATTGAGATCCCGAACCAAAATCCAGCAGGTCCAAGATTCGTTTGTGTTGCTAATAAGTAACCGACTGGCATACCAATTAGCCAGTAAGAAGTAAAAGCAATAAAGAATGGCACTGTTACATCTTTGAAGCCTCGTAAAACCCCTTGTAAACTTGCTTGTACACTATCAGATAACTGATAGAGGATTGAGACTAGAAAGAGCTGAGCGGCAAGTGAAATTGCTTCTGGATCGCTTGAATAAAGTCGAGCAATTTCCTCACGAAAGAAAAACATCAAAGTTGCTGTTAAACTTAGAATACTCATACCACTTAATATTCCTAACAGACTATAATGCTTTGCTGATTTCAGTCGTCCTCCACCGACAGAGTAGCTGACAACAATCGTCAATGCCATTGAAATACTTAACGGAATCATGAAAATAAGTGTTGTAAAACTAATGACGATTTGGTTGGCAGCAATCATCACTGTTGAGAACATAATTCCGATTAGTAAAGTAACGACTGAAAAAATACTCGATTCAAAGAAAATGGATAATCCGATGGGTACACCAATCTTTAATTGTTCAATCCAGCTTTTAAACGAGGGTTTAACCCAATCGACGAAAATTCGGTAGTGCTTCACCGCGTTAATTTTAAAAATCATGATTACACTGATTGCTAAAGTAATCCAATAACTCAACCCTGTTGCATAACCAGCGCCAATCCCACCCATTTCAGGTAAGCCAAATTTTCCGAAAATTAAGCAGTAATTAAGGAAAATATTAAATGGAACAGCTAAAACAGTGATAAACATTGAAATGCGTGTAAACCCTTGAGCATCGTAAAAGTTCCGTAAAACATTAGAGACAAACAAAGGCACAATCCCGATTGAAAGGCCAACTAAATAGTGTAAAGCAATATGTTGAACATTTGGCTCTAACTCCATGTAGTTTAGGATCGGTGTTAGGACAATTGCACCAATCGCGATTATACTAAGTGCAGTAAAAATGGCTAAATAGATCGCTTGGGTCACAGTATAATGGATCCGACTAGTTTCGTTTTTACCTAAATAATGAGCCAGAATTGGTGTAACAGCAAGTATAATTCCATTCATTCCTGTAAATACAGGCGACCATAAGCTTGTCCCAATTGCTACTCCAGCTAAATCCACTGTCCCAACTTGGCCAGCCATAATTGTATCAACTAAATTCATTAATGCTAAACTAATTTGTGTCACCATAATTGGCCATAAAATTTTCAAAAATAATTTAAATTTATCCCTCAAAGATTCAGCATGGTACACGATAAAAGCCCCCTTAAGCCTAAATTAATCTATTTAAATGAATTTCATAATGACTTAATTGTCTATAAAACACGAATACTTGAGTTACAGGTGACGCGGTGATTTCCACTCTAGGCGGACGCTTTCCGCGGGATCGGCCTCGGGCGCACAGGATGTGGGTCAGTTAGACGTCGCCACATGGACGTGGCGTTCTTAGTCTAACATTCCTTAATTGTATCACTGGATCTTCGGACACGATTGTTCCCGCTGGAGTCGCCGCCTGCCGTTCCAATCACTTGATTAGGCTTCTTTATTTACGTATGATATTGAATTTTATATTGTAATCATTCGTGTTTTTAATTAGATTTTTGTATTATGAAATTGATTCATTTATCTATTAAAAATTCAACTCATTGATCGTTAGAATATATTAGCAGATTAAACAGACAAAGACAAACGACTTTGAAACTAAGGGGCGTCAGATTAAAAATGCAATGTTGTTTGGCGAAATGCATAATCGTCATTTTAACGTAAGAAGCCCCCCTGTGTCTGTGGACTATATCTGAGTAGAGTGGAAATCATGGAGTAACATTATTAAATCAGTTAAGAGATGAGAGTCTCATTAATGTTATGATGATAAGAAAAAGGGATCCAGCATTAACTGAATTCCCTTTTCATTTTAGGTGAGTTTTGATCCATCTTCTTATTTAACACAATATTTTATTAGTATTCTAAATTCCCTGATCCTGACCATCTAATATAAGGTGATTGTGATATTGGTGAATCCACTTTATTTTCAAATCTCATTTGTAAATTACTTCTATCATTTCCTGAACCTATGCTTATAGAAAATCTTCTATTTGAGATATTATCGCCATTTACTGTTCTTGATCCATATATTGTGTCACCAAAAATTCTTTTATCAACAACGGAATAAGTTATTCTCGGATTTACTACACTAGTTGGCCCCTGGACTATACTTTGACTTGATATCCCCAAAATTAAACTAGCTGATGAAGGTGTGAATTTACAGTTTGAGTAAAATTTACTTCCGTCAAGAACCCTTGAGAAACTCCAATGACATATTTGCATTCCCTGAACTGAATGATCTATATCGTTATTTGTAGGTATTTCCCTCTTTAATAATTTTATTTTCGCTGGTAGTTAAATCGCCAATTATAATTTTCCATTCATTATAAATGTTTTTCATATTGATTTTAGTTTCAGTCATTTCACCATCCTTATAAATAAATTCAGTTATTATCTCCATATGCTCTTTATTTACTAAATTAGAATATAAAATATTAAACTTTTATTAGAAAACTTATAACTTTCGTAGATTGTACAATCTTTATATCAATGAGTTCTTTGTGTTTATGACATTATATTAAATATTAAGGTTCTTTAAAAAGAATATAGAATCATTCAATGCCTTGAAATCATCCTCAAGTGTTCTGATAATTCCCTTATTAACTATACAACGATTATATATCGTCAAATTACTTGAAGTTTATGTGAAAAATAACTCATTTAAGAAACCAATCGGTACATATATGTTTTATTTGATTGGACTCTGAAAGTTAAGTTAAAAACTAAACAGAAATAGAATTTAATTCATTACGTAAGCGCAGCGCACGATCTGGATAATCCGTGATCACTGTGTCGACACCTGCTTGCAAAAAGTCAACTAGATCATTTGCTTTATTAACAGTCCAAACCCGAACATCGGCCATCTCAACATCTAAATTTAACAAAGGATGCCTAAATAAAGCTTTATCAGCGTGAACCTTATCAATTTTAAATTGCCTCAAATAATCGTGTAAAGATGGAATTGGATGTTGAATTAAAAAGCCAAGCTCAGCTGCTGGATCGAGCTCACGAATACGGACTAATGTTGGTAAGTGAAATGAAGAGTACGTGACTGATAATGATGGTGCATACTTTTTAACGCAGTCAAGAACTTTCTGCTCAATCCCTGGATAATTAAACATGACAGTCTTCAACTCAATGTTCAACTCAACTTTAGCAGTTTCGAGTACGTCCAAAGCTTCTTCTAACATTGGAATTCGTTCGAGTTCCCATGAAGATTGATAGTTAGAGTAAGATTGAAACGACTGATTTAACTTTAAGCTTTTTAATTCATGTAAGTTATAATCTTTGACGTAACCCGTGCCATTAAAGGTGCGGTCAACTGTTTCATCATGAATGACGACAAGTTGCTGATCTTTTGTAAAATGTACATCAAGCTCAATTCCATCAACTCCAGCTTTGATTGCTTCATGAAAACTAAGTAAAGTGTTTTCAGGGAAATATCCTTTACTTCCACGGTGTCCATAGATTTTTGTCATTACCATCACCTCTTTTCATTGATACTCATTTTCTATGCATTATAACCTAAAGTTAGCTATTTCAACGCAATTATAGCACATATTTTTTCAGTCAAACAAAATTAACCAAATATTTATCAAGCTTTTACACTAATTCAACAAGCCATTAATTTCTTAAGAAAAAAGAGTTAATCAGGTTGGTCAACTTGATTAACTAGTTACGAGCTTAAACTTATTTAAGTGTTTTAATAATTGGTAAAATATCTTTTAATCGTTTCACTTCATATGTTGGCTTAACTTGATCAGCTGTTTGCCCGTGATGATTGATCCAAATATTCTTTATGCCTGTCCTGTTAGCACCAAGAATATCAGTCATTAAGTTGTCGCCAATCATAATCACATCTTCTGCCTTCACCTGTGCTTTTTTCAAGGCAAACTCAAAAATTGTTGGGTCTGGTTTTCCACGTCCAAAATCACCTGAGATAACGATATGATTAAAATACTGAGCAATTTCTGGTGTTATTTTTAATTTGGTATTTTGTAAAGAAGGTGCACCATTTGTTAGTAATAAGAGCTGATAATTGTCTTTTAGTTGATCGAGAACATCAAATGTTTCTGGATAAGTATATGGATGTTTTTTTCGCTCATTAACAAATTGCTTTGCGAGTGTCTCTCCTAACATTGGATCAATGATGCCGCAAGCTTCTAATCCATTCGTCCAAGCGTTAATTTGGTAGTCAGGCATGAGATCGTACATCTGTTCAAAGTCCTGACCTGGATCATTAAACGTTCCCCACAGTCCTTCAAAAGGGTTAATCCCAATCATTTGAGTAAAAGGGTAGGTTGGATAGCTTTGATAGAGCTTTGTTGCTTCCGATCGAACTGCTTGCTCAAAAACTTCAGCATCAAGTTGTTTGACAGTTTGACAAGTAACTTGAAAAGCCGTTTGGATACTTTTTTTATCCCATAATAATGTATCATCTAAATCAAAAAACAATGTTTTAACCATTATTTGTCCCCCTTAACAATTAATCATGCCTATTATAACAGGGAAGCTGATTAAAAAGAAACACTATTCAAAAAAGTGAAACTATTGTATTGTTTGTTTTTTAACTTTTTAATCGTTATAATGATGTATATCAACGGCTCGGTAATGATTAATCAGACTCTAGAGTTTGCTTGATTTAATTAAAGATTAAATAATTGAAAGCGCAGCGGTATGCTGTGCTTTTTCTCACATTGAAAAAATTTAAGTATGACAATTAAATAATGAGGTGTCGTAAATGGAAAAACAAACAAATAACCAGATTAAAGATGGTTTTATCTTTGGTGGTCTCTTAATCGCAATCTTATTCGTTACGTTATATATACCTGTAATTGGCTACATATCCTTACTATTTTTACCGATTCCAATTGCTATGTACGGGTATCGCTATGGTTGGAAAAAGTCAACTTTATTAGGTTTGATTGTGCTTTTTTCAATCTCTGTCTTTGCCTTCTACTTTTTCGTTGTCTCACTTCCGCTTGCGATAGTGGCAACGTTAGCTGGTGTTTTTATCGGTGAAGCACTAAAAAGTCAGCGTCATCCGTATGATGTTTGGGGGAGAGGGACAATTGGCTATGCAATTGGCTTTCTACTTTTACTATTAATGATTCACTTGCTCTCAGATCAAAGTCTTGTGACTGAATATCGGCTAATCATCAAAGAATCACTTGATTCCACTCAAATTTTATTAGGACAAGTAGGACTTGATTTATCAGCGGATGATTTAATAGCAATAGAACGGGACATGATGATGTTACTTGATTTGATCCCGGCAATTTTAATTATCATCTCAATGATTTATAGTTTTGTAACACAATGGCTGATTCATAAAGCATTAAATCGATTTGATCAGACTAAATTAGCCTTTCCAAAGTTTCGCTCATTCCAATTACCTAAAGTTATCCTATGGATTTATTTCTTTATTGTTATTTTTTCATGGTTTAATTTTAGTGGATTGCCGATGGTTGGACTTGTTATTTTTAATGCCGGATTAATATTAGGTGTACTCTTTTCATTGCAAGGTTTATCTTTAATCGTTTATTTCTTTGGGAAAAGGAAACAACCAAAACTGCTCTTCATTTTACTAATTATTTTTATTTTAGTATTTTTACCTGTAGGGATGTATCTGTTAAGAATCTTAGGTATAATTGATGTAGGATTCAGACTAAGGAAATTGATTAAATGATTGAATTCATGCGATTGATTTAGGAGTTGACGTTTATGCGTGATTTTTTTAAAAAACATGACCTAAGTATGCATCTTATTTTGATCTACCTAATCGCGTTTATTCTACTAGGCTTTACATGGTTTCTTCAATGGATCCTGGGAATAGTAATGACGATATTATTAGGGCTCTCGCTTTATTTTACCATTCGTCAAGAACAAAAAGAGTCGGTGGAGCAAGAAAAATATATTATGACATTATCACATCGGGTCAAAAAAGTTGGTGAAGAGGCACTTTTAGAAATGCCTGTAGGGATCTTGCTTTATAATGATCATTACGAAGTTGATTGGATCAACCCATATTTAAATCAATTCGCCAATGAAGGTACATTTGTTGGTGATCGATTAGATGTTTTTTCAAAGACCTTAATTACAGCAATTAAAGAGGACCAGTCGAAGGTTGACTTTTATTTAGGTGAACGTCATTTTAATGTATCGATAAAAAAAGAAGAACGCTTACTGTACTTTTTTGATCAAACGAAACAAATTGAAATCCAACATGATTATCATAATATTCAACCTGTCATTGGCATTATTTTCTTAGATAATTATGATGAAATTACACAAGCAATGGACGATACAGCAAAGAGTCAAGTGAACTCTAATGTAACAGCCATTTTAAATCAATGGTCGAGTCATTTCGGCATTTATTTAAAGCGTGTCTCTCAAGACAGATTTTTAGCCATTTTTAATCGTCAAATTTTAGTTGAATTAGAAAAATCAAAATTTGAAATTCTTGATGAAGTACGTGATTTAGTTTCTGATAACAAAAATATTCCTTTAACGATCAGTTTTGGAATTGGCTATCAAGTCGATGATTTGCCAGAGTTAGGAAAACTTGCTCAATCTAGTTTGGATTTAGCATTAGGGCGTGGTGGTGACCAAGTCGTGATCAAAGATGCTGAAGGAAAAGTTCGCTTCTTTGGTGGAAAAACAAATCCGATGGAGAAACGAACACGAGTACGTGCACGAGTTATTTCTAATGCTTTAAAACAATTGATGATTGAAAGTGAACAACTTTTTATTATGGGGCATAAGTCTCCAGATATGGATTCAATAGGTTCAGCAATTGGAATTTTGAATATGGCATTAACAAATGGTGTCGATGCTTTTATCGTGATCGATGAAGATGATTTAGAGTTTGGTGTCGAGCGTCTAGTTCGTGAATTGAAAGAAACGGAGATTTGGGATCGCTTAATTAGCCCAGAGCAATCACTAGAAATGGTGACAAAAGATTCGTTAACAATTGTCGTTGATACACATCGGCCTTCAATTGTTGCAGAAAGTAAATTGTTAAATAAGACGGACTATGTTGTCGTTATCGATCATCACCGTCGAGGTGAAGAATTTATCGATGATCCGACTTTAGTTTATATGGAACCCTATGCGTCCTCAACGGCAGAGCTAGTAACAGAGTTGATTGAATACCAATCACCAGCACTGAAACTTAGTCGCTTAGAAGCAACAGCACTATTAGCTGGAATCGTTGTTGATACGAAAAACTTTAATTTCAGAACGGGATCGCGTACTTTTGATGCAGCATCCTATTTGCGTTCAAAAGGTGCTGATACAATTCTCGTGCAAAACTTTTTAAAAGAAGATTTAGATGATTTTATTAAACGAAGTCATTTAATTGAAAGAACAACTATTTATCAAGATAACATTGCAATCGCAGTGGCAGAACCAGGTCAAGTATTCAATGCTGTTGTCATTGCACAAACAGCTGATACACTTTTGAGTATGAGAAATGTTTTAGCTTCATTTGTCATATCGGAGCGATCAGACAATCGAATCGGGATTAGCGCGCGCTCTGCAGGTGACATAAATGTTCAATTGATTATGGAACAAATGGGCGGTGGTGGGCATTTATCAAATGCTGCCACACAGCTTGATGATCTGACGATTCAAGAAGCTTATCAACAATTAATCGAAATTATCGATCAAACAATTGAAGGAGGAAACGAATAAATGAAAGTGATATTTACACAAGATGTTAAAGGTAAGGGTAAGCAAGGAGAAGTAAAAGACGTTTCAGAGGGATATGCACGTAATTATTTACTTAAAAACAAATTAGCGATTGAAGCAACGCCTGGAAATCTAAATGCACTAAAAGCAAAACAAAATAAAGAACAGCGTAGAGAAGAAGAGATTTTTGAAGAAGCTAAACAATTAAAAGAGCAACTAACCAAAATTGAAGTTGAGCTAAAAACAAAAGCTGGCGAGAATGGCCGTTTATTTGGTTCAATCACAAGCAAGCATATCGCTGACCAGTTAGCAAAAAGCTATAAAATAAAAATCGATCGACGTAAGATTGAATTAGATGAGCCGATTCGTAGTCTAGGCTATACAAATGTACCTGTTAAATTACATCCAGATGTTTTAGGAGAAATTAAAGTACATGTCGTTCAAGCGTAAATTCAAGAAGAGGGTTTAAAGCCCTCTTTTTTACATACGGGGAGATAAGTTAAAAAAGGAGGAGCTTTGATGGCTGAGACGTGGGAAGAACACCGAACACCCCCTCATAATATTGAGGCTGAACAAGCGGTGATTGGGGCGATTTTTCTTGAACCTGATGCAATGTCAGGTACAGCAGAATTTTTGCAGTCAACTGATTTTTACCGTGCTGCTCATCAGCGCATTTATCAAGTGATGCTTCAGTTAACCGATCGAGGAGAACCGATTGACTTAGTAACCGTTTCAACTGCTTTAGCAGATACGAACCTATTAGAAGAAATCGGGGGCGTATCATACTTAACGGAATTAGCTAACGCCGTACCAACGGCGGCAAACATAACCTATTATGCTAAGATTGTTGAAGAAAAGGCCTTACTTCGCCGATTAATCTCAACAGCAACCCATATTGTTACTGAAAGTTTTACCAAAGAAGATGATGTTGAAGAAGTGATTAGTAACGCAGAGAAAAACATCCTCGAGGTTAGTAATCGAAAAAATGCCAGTTCATTTAAAAACATTAAAGATGTTTTAATCGATGTTTACGATAATATTGAGCAATTACATCAACATGGTGGCGATGTAACTGGTATTCCGACTGGATTCCGCGATTTAGATAAAATCACTTCAGGTTTCCAACGAAATGATTTAATCATTATTGCGGCTCGTCCATCAGTAGGTAAAACTGCTTTTGCCTTAAATATCGCTCAAAACGTCGCAACAAAGACTGATGAAAATGTAGCAATTTTTAGTTTGGAGATGGGTGCAGACCAGCTTGTTAGTCGGATGCTGTGTGCAGAAGGTAATATTGATGCGCAACGCTTACGAACTGGGAAGCTAGAAACAGATGATTGGGGCAAACTTACAATGGCGATGGGAAGTTTATCAAATGCAGGTATCTTCATCGATGATTCGCCAGGAATTAGGGTCAACGAAATCCGGTCAAAATGCCGCCGACTACAACAAGAGCATGGACTTGATATGGTCATCATTGATTATTTGCAATTGATTCAGGGGAGTACAGCAAGTGCCAAAGAGAACCGTCAACAAGAGGTTTCTGAGATTTCTCGTTCATTAAAAGCCTTAGCCCGAGAATTGAGTATTCCAGTCATTGCGCTATCACAGCTATCACGTGGTGTTGAATCACGTCAAGACAAGCGCCCGATGATGTCCGACTTACGTGAATCAGGAAGTATCGAGCAAGATGCTGATATTGTAGGTTTTTTATATAGGGATGATTATTATGATAAAGAATCTGATCGACAAAATATAATTGAAATTATTATTTCTAAACAGCGTAATGGTCCAGTAGGCACGGTAGATCTCGCCTTTGTAAAAGAGTATAATAAATTTGTTGACTTAGATCATCGCTATGCTGATGCCGATATACCACCAGCTTAAAATCAATTGAATAAGAGCTCATATGATCAGACTGGAGCAGCTCAAAATGGTTCTATCTACGTTTTTTCGTAAATAGAACCATTTTTTATGTCTATTTCATTACCGTTTTTTCTGAATATTCAATCGGTTAAACTCGAACGATAAAATGTTCACTCTATATAAACGTTCGTAAATTGATTGACTTTTACTGAAAACATTGATAAACTGGGTTTTGGAAATGAGCAAACGCATTTTCCAATTAAGTAAATAATAAAATGTGAATCTTATTAATAGAACGGTGGAGGTGCCAACTATGTCAACAGTTGTAGTTGTTGGAACACAGTGGGGCGATGAAGGAAAAGGAAAAATTACTGACTATTTATCACAAAATGCTGAGGTCGTAGCACGTTATCAGGGCGGAAATAATGCAGGCCATACAATTAAATTTGGTGGAGTAACGTATAAACTACACCTCATCCCATCAGGTATTTTCTTTGAAGATAAAATAAGTGTGTTAGGTAACGGTATGGTGATCGACCCTAAGGCGATCATTGAAGAAATTGCTTATTTGCACGATAAAGGTGTAAGTACGGAGAATTTAAAAATCAGTAATCGAGCACACGTGATCTTGCCTTACCATTTACAATTAGATGTTCTCCAAGAAGAAGAAAAAGGGATTAACAAAATTGGTACAACTAAAAAGGGAATTGGCCCAGCTTATATGGATAAGGCCGCCCGAGTTGGAATCCGAATTGTTGATTTATTAGATAAAGATATCTTTCGTGAAAAGTTAGAACAAAACTTAGTTGAGAAAAACCGTTTGTTCACAAAAGTATATGAAGCAGCAGAAATAAAAGTAGAAGATATTTTAGACGAGTATTATGAGTATGGTCAACAAATTGCTAAATACGTTGTTGATACATCTGTTGTTCTTAATGATGCAATCGATCAAGGTCGCCGTGTCCTGTTTGAAGGTGCACAAGGTGTTATGCTCGATATTGACCAGGGGACATATCCATTTGTGACTTCTTCTAATCCAATTGCCGGAGGGGTAACTATTGGCTCAGGTGTTGGTCCATCAAAAATTAATCACGTTGTTGGTGTGTCTAAAGCTTATACGACTCGGGTAGGAGATGGTCCATTCCCTACGGAGCTACATGATGAAATTGGCGATCAAATTCGTGAAGTTGGAAGAGAGTATGGAACGACAACAGGACGCCCAAGACGAGTGGGTTGGTTTGATAGTGTTGTTGTTTCACACGCGCGCCGAGTAAGTGGAATTACCGATTTATCACTAAATTCAATTGATGTTTTATCTGGAATTGAAACGTTAAAAATTTGTGTAGCTTACAAGTATAAAGGTGAAATTATTCGAGAATTCCCAGCGAGCTTAAAAGTATTAGCTGAATGTGAGCCTATCTATGAAGAACTACCAGGCTGGACTGAAGATATTACAGGGGTTAAAACATTAGATGAGTTACCAGTAAATGCACGTCATTACTTAGAGCGAATCTCTCAATTAACTCAAATTCCATTATCAATTTTCTCAGTCGGACCAGACCGAACACAAACAAATGAAATTAGAAACGTTTATCGAGTTAAATAATTTTACAGCATTAAAAACTGCACACCTATCAGATAGGGTGCAGTTTTTTTAATCTAAAATGCTAAAGTTAAGGACGGAATAAAATGGTTTCATTTATACGTTTGTATTACATTATCGTTAAAAGGGTTTAAAGTGGAGCTGAACATATGTTAATCTACTAGAGATGAATAAAGCATCCGTGCTAATTGATGCAGGAGGATTTAACTATGCAAGCATTCCTAAAGACTATTTTTACGAGTCGACTTAAAGTTATCTCGGCAACGAGTCTATTATTATTTTTGATTACTCTCTTAGGGTTAATCGTGATCGAGTCACCAGTTGCCTATGCAAGCAGTGAAAGTAATCTCTTAACAATCTATCATGTCTATTTAGATGATGATTATATTGGATCAGTTGATGATCAGTCGATTATTGAGCAATATATTTCAGCAAAAATTGAAGCGATGAATGATTCAGAACATGACTATACATATGGGTATGAACAAGAGGTAACTTTTATCTCCGAACGTGTATTTAGTACGAATCTAAATATCGATCAAGTTTTAGCAACGCTTGACCAAGAATTAGTAATTGATATTCAAGCAACAACTATTCAATTAGGTGATAAAATATTAGGGCATTTTGCTTCAGCAGAAGACGCTGATCAAGCAATCTTTAACTATAAGAAACTCTATGTTGATGAAGAGATTTTAAATCGATTAGCTGACGATGAAGCAGAAGAACAAATTGAACTAGAACTTGGTGAGTCTATTATTACAGACGTTACATTATCAGAAGAAGTTACACTTTTTGAATCAATTGTTTCAGAAGCTGACTTGATTACCGTAAAAGAAGCGGTGAGATTGTTAGATAAAGGAACGTTAGAAGATATGATTCATCATGTATCTTCTGGCGATACATTGTATTCAATTGGCGAACGTTATAACTTATCAGAACAACAATTGTTGGAACTTAATGATGATCTTGATATTGACGGTGTATTGCAAATTGATCAAAAGATTAATGTAACAGATTATGTTCCATTAGCTAATGTGATTGTTTTTGAAGAACAACGTAAAGAGGAAACGATAAAAGCCGAGCAGAAGATAGAAGAAACGGAAGACCTTTATCGTGGTGAAACAAAGGTCAAACAAACAGGTAAAGATGGTAAAAAGGAACTTCACCTTGCGATTGAAAAGGTGAACGGTAAAGTTGTAGCAAGTGAAGTTTTATCTGAGGAAGTCATTGAAGAAGTTCAGCATGAAGTTACGCTTAAAGGAACAAAAGAAATTCCATCAAGAGGAACAGGTGACTTTGCTTGGCCAGCTGTTGGAGGCTATATCTCAAGTTATTATGGTCCGCGCTGGGGTTCACATCATAACGGAATCGATATTGCACGTCCATCAAACCGAGATATCGTTGCCTCGGACAATGGTGTTGTTGAATCAGTTACATCCAATAGTGGCTATGGTAACTATATTGTAATTAATCATAATAATGGTTATAAAACATTATATGCTCACCTATCTAGCACGTCAGTCAGTGTAGGTGATACCGTACCACAAGGAACGAAGATTGGTGTTATGGGAACAACCGGACGTTCAACTGGTATCCACTTGCACTTCGAAGTTATAAAAGACGGCTCAAAAATTGATCCGATGAATGTATTAAATTAAGCCACAACCAAAACCTCTGTGTAAAAACAGAGGTTTTTTAATTGGATAGCCTAAGTCAGCTTTTTATTAAATTTAAGGAAATCATGGGCATCTTAAAGTAAAATAGTTAAAAATAAACATTAAAATTCTTCAATAAAAGACATTTGACTTAAAGTGCGTTAAAATAAGGAAAGAGTACAATATATTATCGGGAGGCAAGATCGATATGAACCAAAAGATATTAGTTGTAGACGATGAGAAACCAATTGCAGATATATTAAAATTTAATCTAGAGAATGAAGGCTACGAGGTTATTTGTGCATACGATGGCGATGAAGCAATTGAATTAACACACAAAGAAAACCCAGATCTACTCTTGTTAGATATTATGTTACCTAAACGTGATGGAAATGAAGTCTGTCGCGAAATTCGAAAAACACACAATATGCCAATCATCATGCTAACGGCAAAAGACTCTGAAATTGACAAAGTTTTAGGTTTAGAATTGGGGGCTGACGATTACGTCACGAAGCCATTCAGTAATCGAGAGGTCATTGCTCGGGTAAAAGCAAACTTAAGACGTCAACAACAACCTGTAGACCAAGCAAGTGTAAATAAAGATATTCAAGTTGGTACATTAACGATTCATCCAGATGCATATGCAGTTACTAAATCGGGCAAGCAAGTGGATTTAACGCATCGCGAATTTGAATTGCTTCATTATCTATCTCGCCATATTGGGCAAGTGATGACACGTGAACACTTACTGGAGACAGTTTGGGGCTATGATTATTATGGTGATGTCCGAACGGTTGACGTAACAGTGAGAAGACTGCGAGAAAAAATTGAGGATAATCCAAGTAACCCAGTTTGGATTATTACCCGCCGAGGTGTCGGTTACTACTTACGCAACCCTGAACAGGAGTAAAATCAATGAAAAGAGTAGGACTATTTCAATCAATCCAATGGAAAATAATCATAATTATGATTTTGCTTCTTCTATTAGCAATTCAAGTTATTGGTGCCTACTTTTCACAAGGATTGGAAACAGAGTTAAATGAAAGCTTTGAAGAAGCAATTAATGAACGGCTTGAAGTCTTAAGCTATAACATTCGAGATGCGATATTAATGGATCGTTCCGATGACAATCAAAACCGAACGTTGGAACAGGATGTAGCGAATATTATTGCCCTTTATGGTCAAAGCGATGCTTACTCAAAACTCCAAGTTATTGATCGTCAGTTTCGAATTATTGGTTCTAACAACCAAGAAGATATCGGAAAGCTTATTACTGGAGATAGTAGTGCCAGACCAGCGATTATTTCAGGGGCAAAATCGCGCATGATTCAACGAGATATTGTTACTGGAGAACGCTATTTAGTTAAAATACATCCACTTTCAGATAATGACAGTGAGCCAATTGGTGCAATTCATTTGGAAGCATCAATGGAAGGAATTTATCAACAATTAGCAAGTATCAATACCATTTTTCTTAACGGTACATTAATCGCAGTTGGTATTTCAGCAATCGTCGGTATTTTAGTCGCACGTTCAATCACAAAACCGATAACTGAAATGCGTGAGCAAGCACAAGTTTTAGCAAGTGGCGACTTTTCACAAAAAGTGAATGTTTATGGTACTGATGAGATTGGTCAGCTAGCTAATACATTTAATGAAATGAAAGAAAATATAAAAATAGCAAACCACACGACTGAGGAAGAACGTAGAAAGTTAAGCTCGGTGCTATCGAATATGTCTGATGGCGTGATTTCAACAAATGAAGCGGGACAGATCACCTTAATGAATGAGCCGGCAGCTAGTTTGATTGGCCAAACTTTTGCACAAGTAAAGAATAAGTCGATCTTTGATGTGCTCAACCTAAATGAAGAAATGGTTCAATTAGTTGAAATGCAAGATTCAAGTTCAATCACGATTGATTTCAGCGATGATCACCGATTCTTATTAATAAAAGCAAACTTTACTGTTGTTGAAGATGAGTATGGTCGCTTCTCAGGATATATTACGGTAATTAGTGATGTTACTGAGCAGGAAAAAGTTGAACGAGAACGACGGGAATTTGTGTCAAATGTTTCTCATGAACTTCGGACACCATTAACAACAATGCGAAGTTATTTAGAGGCATTAATTGATGGAGCTTGGACGAATCATGAAATAGCACCACAGTTTCTTGAAGTGACTCAAAATGAGACGGAGCGTATGATTCGTCTCGTTAATGATCTATTACAATTATCAAAAATGGACAATAAGGGTCAGGAAATGGTCAAAGAGCGTGTCAATATTGTGCCGTTTTTCCATCATATTCTTGATCGGTTTGAGATGAATAAAGATGAACAGATTAAAATAGAGCGCAGTATTCCACGAGAAAGTATTTTTCTCTGGATTGATAAGGATCAGATTATTCAAGTTGTTGATAATATCATGTCTAATGCCCTTAAATATTCACCAAAAGATGATGTTGTGCGGTTTAAACTGACCAAAGAACGGAACCGAATTAAAATTATGATTGCTGACAATGGTCCAGGTATTTCGCCAGAAAAGGTAGAAAAGATTTTTGACCGCTTTTATCGTGCTGACTCTGCACGATCGAGAAAGCTTGGTGGAACAGGGTTAGGATTAGCAATTGCTAGAGAGATTATTATGAATCATCAAGGTCAAATTTGGGCTGATAGTCATGAAGGTCAAGGGACAAAGGTTTTCTTTTCATTACCTTTAATTTCAAGGAAACAGGGGGATTAACCGTGAAACGAGAACAATTAAAAACGATTTTATTGATTTTACTTGTTTCCTCAAGTATGTTTCTAACGTTAGCGATCTGGAATCACCAACCTGAATTTGAAATGTCGGGTATTGATCAAAACCTAGTTGACCCAGAAATTGAAACAGGTTATCGCTTAACGCGTTCAGATCTGCTTAAACCCATTTACATGGTCTACCACGATCAAAGTACTGAAGAAAAGACTGGTTTAGCGAGTAAATCAGCTGAGTCACGCTTATTTGATCGGGTGAGTGATTATTATTTGTATAACTTTACGAGTTTTAATTTAGATGAAACATGGTGGGAAGAGCATAATGATCGGCTAGAAATTGTTTTCTCAACTGATCTTCCTTCTGAAACTATTTATGACTTGTTTTCTGTTGATCAATCAACAGTGATTCCATCCGGGGAGTATAATCGAATTGAAATTATCTTTGATCATGAAGGTCATCATCTTATTTTTCGAAATGATCTAGAAAATCGTGTGATTGGTGCAAGCTTGCAAAATTATCCGGAAGAGATTGACCGGATTGAAACAATCTTTTCATCGGAGGATCTGATCAGATTTGAAGTCTATCAAAGTAGTCGAGGAACGAATATGTATTTACCTGATTACTTAGATCCTAATGTGTTGCTCTTTTCTTATCGAGATCTTCCAATTGATCCATTTAAAAATTTCCTGTTTACGACGCCATCGATTGTCAGGAGTTCACGGACGCCGACTGGTGATACTATTTTTATCGATGGCACTAGAGAACTAACACATAAATCAAATTATATTTCTTTTACAAATCAAACAAATCAACAAAGAATATCAGATGAAAATTTAACTTGTTATGAACTTTTAGGGCAAGTACACGATTTTGTTAATACACACAATGGTTATACGTTTGAACCACCATTTAGTTATTTTATTTCTAAATTAGAAATGACACCACAAACAAATCAAGTTGAATTTTCCTTATCTTATAATGGGATTCCTATTTTTTCAGATTCACAATTAGCGACAATCTCTGTTGCTTGGCATAATCAGATTGTTTATCAATATCGCCATCCATTAATCACATTAATTGAGCAACGGGGTATTGGTCGAGAAATGACAAACTTAATTAGTGCGAATGAAGTGATTCAGATTTTGAATGGTGAAAGCTATCAGAGAACAGCGATTTATGATGTTACGGTTGGTTATCGGGTTCGAGAGCAGTTAGGTGGCCAAGGTCAAGTTTTTGAGCTAATTCCAACATGGTATGTTAAAGGGATTAATGGCTGGAGTCCTTTAGTTATTCCATCAGAGGGGATAGGAGGGGATAATAATGCAATGGGGCCAAATTAAGACACTTTTTATTATTTGTTTCTTAATTCTAAACATATTTTTGGTTAAACAGTTAATTGATCGACAAAATGAAGAAATCAGGTTTATCCCTGTCACGACGCGAGAGGACGAATTAAAGTTTAATATTAATGGTTTAGAAAATTTATCTGATGAGAATTATTCTGCCCCACTTGTTCATACACAAAATTATAATTATAACTTACGTGCTAAAGAAGAAATAGAGGCTTTACCTGATCAACAAGTCGTTGTCGTCGATAATGCTTATTTATATTCTCGATTTAATCAGCCGGTTGCTTTTGATTTTGGAGACCCAGAGAGCGACTTAGAGACGTATGTACTTAATGGAGATCGCTATACGTATTGGGGCGAGCTTGATCTAGCAAATGTGCTAGTCTTTTTTCAAGAAATGGAGCATCCGATTTTTTATAATACAAATGCAATCTTACTGATTTATTTAAACTCGGAAGGACAGATGACACAGTATACGCAATCTCAATTAAGAATTGTTGGAAGTCCAGATGACGGTCGATCACTGATTAAGCAGTATGATGCGATTTATCGTTTGTATCACCACTTTAAAGAACTGGTGACAGGAGATGTGGTGACAGATGTTGCACTTGGTTATCATAATTTAGTTTCATTGCCGAATGGAGAAATGATCCTTAATCCAACTTGGGATATTCAAGTGAATCATCTTGATCACCATTTTGTGAATGCAATAGATGGTCATAATTACCCGCAGAATGATCACTTTTATGAAGAAAAAATTACAGAACTTGTGACATTACTTGAACCCTCTAATGCTGATAATATCGTTTATTATCAGTTGAAGGATGATCCTGAAGATTTGTTGTTAAAAATAAGACAAATGTTATTAGGGGTTCAGCAAAATATAGTTGAGGTGGATGTAGAATGACGTTTCAATTTTCAGTGCTTGCATCAGGAAGCTCAGGCAATGCTTTTTTCATCGGAACTGAAAAAGAAAAAATATTAGTAGATGCAGGGTTAAGTGGCAAACAGATTGATCGATTATTTCATGAAACGGGTTTAGATCCAAGAGATTTATCAAGAATTTTAGTTACTCATGAACATAGCGACCACATTAAAGGGCTAGGTATTATAGCTCGTAAATATAATTTGCCTATCTATGCAAATGAAAAGACGTGGAAAGCAATGGAAGGGTCAATTGGAAAGCTATCACTAGACCAAAAATTCACGTTTAATCTAGAAGAAGTAAAAACCTTTGGTGATATCGATGTTGAATCATTTGGAGTATCCCACGATGCTGCCGAACCAATGTTTTATACCTTTCACCATGAAGGAAAAAAAGTTGCACTCGTAACAGATCTAGGTTATGTATCTGAACGGATCAAGAAAATAGTTGAGAATGCTGACGCTTTAGTTTTTGAAGCTAACCATGATGTGTCAATGCTTCAAATGGGTCACTACCCCTGGAATGTTAAGCGACGAATTCTTGGTGACTACGGCCACGTTTCAAATGATGACTGTGCCCTTGCATTAGAAGATATTATTGGTGATCAAACGAAACGGATTTATTTAGCGCATTTGAGTAAAGACAATAATATGAAAGAACTAGCCCGGATGTCCGTTGAAAACCATTTAAAAGCAGCAGATTTCCCAATTGGTGAGAAAATTACAATCCATGATACAGATCCTATGGTACCAACACCACTTTATCAAGTGGTTTAAATTAATCTTAAATGAGGTAAACTAGTCGTACTGGTTAAAAAGGAGCTGATTACGATTGTCTACTTTGATGATGGGAGTAATAGAAAAAAACGAAAAAGTTATCGCCAGAAGCGGAGCAATCCTTTTCTCGCCTTAATCATTGGTTTTGTGCTCGGAGCATTTCTCTTTGCTGTAGCTTTACCGAAATTGATTGAATTAGAGCTCCTCCCATATGAATTTTATCTGATCTCTGAGGATCACGGTTTGATGAGTGAGAATTTAGTTGCTAATCAAGATGAGACATTTCAATTAATTCATTCAATTACAGATTTTCCGAACGAGAAAGCCCATCGTCTTTAGACATGGGATGATAGTGAGGTCGGTCAAGGGATAGCTTTCTGCTATCTCAATTGACCGAAATTTTCACTATCTATATTTTTATACATTTG